>DOCA01000031.1 GCA_003503995.1 Holosporales bacterium | reverse complement strand
AACCCTCAATGCTTATCTTAGCACTAATAAAAAGTCACTCTCTTTTCCAGAATTGACCTTTGACCCCAATACTATATCAAAACTAACCATTGTGGCCTGTGGGACGTCTTACTACGCGGGTCTTGTGGCTAAGTACTGGATTGAACAAATAGCCCGTATTTCCGTAGATGTAGATATTGCGTCGGAGTTTCGATATCGCCAGCCCCCCATGCCAAAAGAGGGTATTGCTCTTTTTATCTCTCAATCTGGAGAAACGGCAGACACCATGGCTGCCCATGAATATGCTATTTCTGAAGGGCAACAAACGCTTGGTATTATTAATGTACCAAATAGCTCTCTTGCGCGGGCTGTTCATACACCGTTGATGACTTATGCAGGACCCGAAATTGGCGTTGCGTCTACTAAGGCTTTTTCAACACAGCTATGTGTCTTAGCTGCTTTTGCTCTGCACTTAGCTCACAAAAAAAATCTTATTACCCCTGAAAAACTAGAGCAACATTGCCATGATTTAGCAACTCTTCCCAATGTCATTGAACAGGCCCTTGCCCTTGCTGCGTCGTGCAAAGATATTGCTGAAGGCCTCTCTAAAACCCAGGATATTCTTTATATTGGCCGTGGTACAAGTTATGCCATAGCCCTTGAAGGTGCCTTAAAACTTAAAGAAATTTCCTATATTCACGCAGAAGGTTGTGCTGCTGGTGAATTAAAGCATGGCCCTATTGCTCTTGTGGATGAAAACGTTCCTATTATCGTTGTGGCGCCCAGTGATGCTTTGTTTGAAAAGCTTGCTTCCAACGTTCAAGAAGCAGCTGCACGAAAAGGGCAAGTGGTTTTTATTTCTGATAAAAAAGGCCAAGAGGCCTATCATGGAGAAGCTTTAGCACGTGTGACTGTGCCAGACACAACTGTTGTCACAGCCCCGTTTATTTATACAATTCCTGTACAGTTGTTAGCCTACTATACCGCTGTTCATAAAGGCACGGATGTTGATCAACCCCGTAACCTTGCGAAATCAGTTACCGTTGAATAAATATAGGAACCTCTGCAAAAGGCTCTTTCGGCGATAAAAAAGCAAAGACTCGATTTTCGCGGGACGCACATACTAAAGGTATGCTTACGTTTCCACGATCTCGCTTCACTTCTTTCTCATCCAAAACCACTTCGTTTAGCCCTTTTGCAGAGGCTCCTATAGTCACTCTAAAAAAGCCCCAGACGTCGTCATTCGCTCCTAAACTATAAGGGATAGTCGTCGATCACTCTTTCCTAGACTGGAACCTTTTTGGAATGACTATAAAATGTGAAGAAGTTAGCTTTTTGTTTTTAAGGGCGTGTATTTACAAACAAAGGAAAAGGGGGTTGGGTTATCTGTTTTTTCTAGATGGATATAAAAAGATTTATTTTGAACTAAATCATTAATGCATGAAGCCTTTTCAATTTCATGTACATAGTCTTTATGCCTTCCTTGCCAGTTTAAGACTTTTTTCAAAGCCAACGCTTTTGCTTTGGATTCTCTTGAAGACACAATAAACGTGTTTTCGTGTAACTCTGTAAACTGCAAAGGATCATATCCCCCCAAATTAATGAAATAGAGCTTTTCGGAGGATTGGGAAGGGGTGTCACGTATGTGTATATTATATCCATCAGCGCTTTTGAGCTCGCCCCAACAATCTATATGAAGGCTATTAGGGTCGCCCCACCAAGACTTACGGAGCTCGCTATAAGTTGCCTCTATATCTGTTGCGATAACAAATCTCATGTCATGCAACTCTAACAGAGACGTTTTTGTGGAACCACCAATGTAATAACAAATAATTTCATGAGGAAAATTTATCAAAAATATAATTAAAATACAACGATCTTTTCTTATTTTGTTTTTCACTAATGTAATAATAAAATATATTTTTATTGTCCTAAAGTTTGCAAAAAACTGACTTTTTAACAAAAGTAGTTGAAGGTATATTTATCAAGATCCTGAAAACCTTATGAATTATTTTCACGCTCGGCTTTAGTTTTTTAGGGTTTTGGTAACGTTGAAAGACGAACTGTTTTTAAAAGTCTTGTTTAAACACGCTCTTTCCTGCAGGAAGGCTCTTTTTAAAATAGCGATTGAAAATAAGGTTATTACACATCTGTTTTAAGGTTATACTTTGGCAGATTAACTTTATTTCACAGTCCTTTTCAGATTTCAACACTCGGAGCGCGCTCCCCTCTTTTGTTATTGTCTAATCTACAAGAGTCTAATAATCGTGTAGAGAAAATATAGTCTTTTCTTATACAGCTTTGAACGTTTATTTTTTTGCATTTCGCTTTGTTGCGATAGATATTAAAAAATAACCTCTTATTTTTTTTACAATTGTCATGGTTTAACTATAAAATTTTAATAAAAATTAAATTAAATAAAACATTATTAATTTTGACACATAATCAAGTAATCTATACATATACCGTAACGGTGTTTTTTGCCGTAATGGAGATATTTTATGTGCTTTTTGACCTTCTTTTACGTTTCTTTTTTGACAGTTTTTTCAGGACTATACTCTTCTGTTAATGCGTCTCTTTTTGAGGATTTGTTCTTACCTGATATCGAAGTATCAGTAAAACTTCTCCTAAGTGTTCAAAAAATCGTTGAGGGGTGGGATGGAAGTCGCACATGGATGACAAAAGGCCGGGCCCTTTTGTTTGATACAGAGACAACTGGTGTAACGAGCTCTGACCGCATTGTTCAAATTTCTGTTTACGAGATTATTAATGGAAAATTCACAGGTAAAACCTTTAACTCTTATATGAACCCGTGTCGCTCAGTTTCTGCGAGAGCTTATAGCGCCCATCATCTAAAAGAGATATAGCTAAAAGTTGT
>DOCA01000018.1:711-6711 GCA_003503995.1 Holosporales bacterium | reverse complement strand
CAAAACTAAATCACTATAGCTCTTATTTTATTAAACCCAGCCGATCAAGAAAGCATTTCAATGGAAACTAACCGCCTTATCAACTCTGATGCGACCGGCGAAAAAAACTAAAAAGATCTTGCAATACACAAAAATAAAAAAACCGCCTCCATATAGGGGCGGTTTCTTTGGGCCAAAGCGTGTTATCTTTTTCCAAATTGTGGCAATTCACCACCATGAACTTTTATACGGATTCTACGATCAGAAACTTTAGCGCTAATAAATCTCTGCCTGATGTTCGCATACCCCGTATCATGCTCCCTTTTTTTGGCAAGAAACAGACCAACATATCGTTCAGAGTCAGGGACTTTCACCTTTACAATTTGTTTAGACATCCCTTTCTTTATAAGAAAAACATCTTGATCTTCTTTTTCCATTTTTATTGGGGAAACCCTAAGGGCAACATCTGATGCTGTCACAGAAGTTATGTCCATAATTATTTCAAAATCTTGTAAGGCAAAAGCTCCTGTTGCAACAAAGAGCATGGCAAAAACATATAATATTTCCTTAAATCGAATCATAATAACTTTCCTCTTTTTATTTAACAGTAATATTCTAACATGATTTATAATATATCGTCAAATATAGCCATGAAAAAAGGAAAATCTACTGTGAAGGGCCGTGACAATGACCACAACAACCTTTAACTTTATAGGCAGCTGTCAGCGTATTGCCATTGCTCATCTCAAGAGTTACAGGAATTTCTGTGCCCGCTTCTATGTCTTGATTAAGATCAATGAGCATAACGTGATAGCCCCCTGATTTTAACTCTACTTCACTGATCTTATCTTCTGTTTTACCAGGCAAAGCAATGAATTTCACAGGACGCATCTTGTGAACACCATTGTCCTCAAAGGATGTATGAAGTTCAACGGTATTGGCAATAGGGCTTCTCGCTTTTACAATGCGACAACCCACTTCACAATTATTTTGAATCACCACAAAAGCGGCAGAATTTTGACCTTTTTTGGCTTTTCGTGCAAAAGGATTAATAAGTGTGACTTTTTCCTTTTCAAACACAACGATGCGCTCATTGGCTCTCTCTGCTTTAGCTTGAGCAGGTTCCAAAGCAACCGTAGTTGCCATACTCAACGCCACAATACTTAGCATCAAAACTTTTTTAAAATTAATCATTTTATATCATTCCTTATTTTGTAATTTAGCCCCACTTATTCACATAAGTTTCTTGATTTTCAGGACGTTCGGCTGAAAGAAATGGTATCATGTCTTCAACACGTTCAACAAGAGTGAAAAGGTTTTTATCTTCTTTTCGAACAAACTTATTCTTAACAAGAACCTCCATAGCATCACAAAAAATCGGCGACCAATAGCGGTTAATATCAAGAATAAAAATATACTTCTTATGAAGGCCAACTTGCTTCCACGTTAAGATTTCACAAAGCTCATCCAAGGTGCCAAAACCTCCTGGTAAAACAGCAAAGGCATCGGAACGCTCAAACATTAATTGCTTACGCTCGTGCATACTATCCACATAATGCAGCTCTGTAATCTCAGAAAATCCTCCTTCATGATTATCCAAGAAACGAGGAATCACACCACAAACCTTACCACCCTTCTCCATGCAAGCTTTGGCCGTAATCCCCATAAGACCAACGCGGCCACCACCATAAACAATCTCAACATTATTTTTAGCCATCAAAATTCCAAAATCATGGGCAGCCTCGTTAAAAACCTGTGGGCAGTCGTTTGAGGCTCCGCAATAAACGCCAATGGATTGAATTTTAGTCATTTTTATCTCTTCTGTTCTTTATAATTTTTTTAAAAAGCTATGCCAATTTTCGAGGCAATTTCAAACTCGGTTTTGTGCCAAGATCAGGGATTTTTTCATCGTGTTTTTTGATGAGTTTATCCAGCTCTTTTAATCCACGATCCAATTGAGGGTCAAGACCTTTAGTATAATCCTGTGGTTTGAATTCAACTTCAATATCAGGATCGACACCATAATTTTCAATATTCCAACCAATATCTTTAAACCAAAAAGAGAACTCAGGCTGAGTTGTCATTCCGCCATCAACCAAACCATGGCGGGGCCAAATACCAATAACCCCTCCCCAAGTACGCTTTCCAATCAACGGACCGAGATTCATCAACTTAAAGTTATGAGAGAACATATCACCATCGGACCCAGCATATTCATTAGTCAAGGCAACCATCGGTCCCATAGGAGCTTGATCAGGATAAGGCGCCATGCCATGCCACCTCGTCACATCATATCCCAAACGGCGTCGTGCCAGCTTTTCAAGAAGAAGCTGCGACACATTTCCTCCTCCATTAAATCGAACATCAACGATGAGGCCTTCTTTATCAACTTCCTGCAAGAAAGAGCGGTGAAATTCTGCATAACCCCATGAACTCATATCAGGGATATGAATATAACCAACTTTGCCCTTGGTCTTTTTCGTCACGTAAGCGCGGTTATTTTCGACCCAATCCCGATAACGTGTTGGGTATTGATTGCGAAGCGTTTTCACAAAAACAGCCCGTGCCTTCTTTGGTGTTTTTTGAGCAGCGACCTCAAGCTCAACCACTTCTGCTGCTTTATGCAATAAGACCTCATAAGGCGTCACTGTTTCTGTTAAAGACTCTTTATTAATGGCAAACAAAAGGTCACCCTCAATAAGATTAATCCCTGGGTGTGTTAGGGGAGATGAGCGATCAGGATCCCACGAATCTCCTTCTGAGATATTTGAAATGACATAAGCTTTATGTTTTTTATCCCATGTAAAATCAGCCCCAAGAGCACCAACACTCCAACGCGGTGACGGTTTTACATCTCCGCCAAAGGAATATGCATGGGACGTTCCAAGCTCTCCCTGCATTTCCCAAACGATATCAGTGAATTCATCACGTGTTGAAACGCGCTCAACCAAAGGTTCATAGCGATCAAAGACTTTTTGCCAGTCAATATCAGCCATATCCTCGACCCAATATTGATCCCGTTGCAAACGCCAGGCTTCTTTGTACATTTGCGCCCACTCTGCACAAGGCGTCACCATCAATTTGACACGCGCCAAGTTAATCCAACCCGATTTTTCCGTCGGTGTTGGCTCTTCTTCTGGCTTTGCACCTCCTTTGAAGACCCGCAAACGCTTGCTATGAAGAGTTAAAAGATGAGTCTTGGTCAGGTTAGTTTGGATGTCATCAAGACCACTGCCAACGGTGTCTGTTTTTAAAGTCTCAAAGTCAAAACATTCAAGATGTGTTGCGCTTTCAGTGCCGCGTTCTTCTGCTTCAAAAGCACCTTCAACGGGACAAGAAACATAATACACTTTACCCTTGGTCGCACATAAACCACCATAAATTCCAGCCTCGATGGGAAATTCAAAAAGACGTTTTTCAATGCCTTTGAGATCAATTTTAACCTCGATTTCTTTTTCGGCATCGCCGTCTTTTTCAGCGTCTTTTTTGCCTTTTTTCTTACCTTTTGCCTCGTCTTCTTTTTTTTCTTCTTCAAATAAGGGATCAGGAAGCTTTAAGAAGGGAGATGCCGTCTCCGTTGACAATGGGATCGCATAGAGCTTTGTTGCATACATAAAAGAAAGCTCAAAATGCAATGCATCGTGGACAGGGTCAAAATGACGATGGGATAAGAAATAAATATACTTACCATCGGGATCAAAAACGGGGGACTCATCAACGAGAATAGGTGTTGAAATTTGCGTCACTTTCTTCGTTTTGACTTCAAATAATTTCACAGCCATTTTAGGGCGATCAATGGAAACAGAATAGGTAAACCACTTCCCATCAGGGGACCAATCTCCGCCAGCAGGGCGCGAAAATTCACTATTATCAATCTTAGTCATTGTCCATTTTTTGAGGTCAACAAAAAGCACATCGCTTCGATGGTTAAAAAGGACAGCGCTATCATTTTTGGGATTCACCCAGAGCTCAAGCACACGGCCAATGTCCATTTTTTTCTTTGGCTTAGAAAGAAGTTTTGACGTTGCCGCATCATAAACTTCAAGGCTTTCATCACCAGCATCATCATTGACGATAAGAACACGTTTACCATCGTGAAGCCATTTTGGAAGGCGATAGCGAATGCCATCCTTTGCGCCAAACTGCAAAACAGGCCCTTCCCAATTGCCAAAAACACAGGCCTTTCCTCGAGTAACAACACTCAAATGGCCTCCCTTAGGGTGCAAATCATAGCCTTGCAAATACCGTGTTGGCGCAAAAAATTTACGGGCTCGCTCAGGGCGGTCGCTGTGATAAGAAATATCTAGCTTACGGTCTTTTCCAGTTGCAAGATCAAGGACCCACAAATCAGCGCCAGCGTGATAAACAACGGTTTTGCCATCACTCGATTGGTTACGCACATAGTAATCCGTATGGTTCGTAAGGCGTTCAATGTTTTTACCATCAGGCGCACAAGCATATAAATTACCAACACCTTCATGGTCCGAGCTAAAGACAATTTTACCGCCCTTACTTCCCGCTGATGGCACCCAGATGGGTCGCGCAAGATCACCCTTTAAATCCACAAGCTTTTCAAAAGTTCCTGTTCCTTTTTGATCCACCCAAAGATCACCTGCTGTACCACCACGGTAACGTTTCCAATAACCATATTCACGGTAGCCATGGCGTTGAATCACAGCACCACTTGCAAGCTTATCTCCTTTGAGGCTAATGAAATTCGCAGGACCTATATTAAGTTTTTCTGGCACACCACCTTGTGGTGAAATTTTCCAAACCACATTCCACTTCAAAAATGGTTGTCCATAGGAAGATGAAAAGTAAATACCGTCTTTAGTCCACGCAAGCACCGTCACGTCATCACCCATATAAGTCAGACGGGTGATTTCTCCACCCTCTGCTGGCATGGTATAGAGCTCGCTATGCCCTTCGTCCGTTGAAGAAAAAGCAAGAGTTTTTCCATCGGGTGAGAACACAGGGGCTTTAATGGCGCCCTTGTTATAGGTCAAACGCCTCGCTGTGGCGGCACCTTTGTCGACTAAAGGCAAGTGCCATAAATCCCCTTCGCTCACAAAAATCACAGTCTCATTAAACACAGTTGGGTAGCGGTAATAACCTTGGGTCGACATTCAGGGAGCCTTTTTATTGTTCATCGTAATCTCTGAAGTATAGCCTTTAGTTTGAACCCTGTCCATGGATTGGAAACACCCTTGCTTTAAAAAAAGACCTCTCCTAGAATAGGGAAAAATTACCCTTATAAAGCTAACCTTTCATGGAAGTAAAAAAAACAACCGAGCGTCAAGTTCTGAAGACCATCATGGATGACTACTATGATCTGATCAAGACCCGTGGTTGGCAACCCTATACTAATGCAAAAAGCGTTGCCATGAATTTACACGTTGAAGCTGGCGAATTGGCAGAGCATTTTACGTGGCTCCTTGAATCAGATTTAGATCAACTTTCTGAGGCTAAAAAATCCGCCATTGGGGATGAGCTAGGGGACGTTATGCTAAATGTATTGCACTTGGCAAGTCTGTACGAGATTGATATCCTCAAGGCAACCCAAGAAAAGCTAGAAAAAATAAAACAAGCCTACCCCATAGGCGATGAAAAATTACGACAAGTTTATTTAAGAGAGGACTAAAAGATCATGGGAAAAAACATCGCGATTATCATTCTGTTGGGGCTCATTGGCTTTTTTGGTTACTTTCTATTTAACAAACAAGATAGGCCAGCAGAAGGTGAGCCAGCCCTTGTGCAACGCGTGAAGCAAAAAGTTAGTGTGGTAATTTATTCAAGCAATAGCTGTCGTTATTGCCTGATGGCGAAAGATTTTATGGGAAAAAAAGGCATTCAGTTTGACGTTAGAGATGTTAACATCGGCAAGAATGCCCGAGAAATGAGCGAACGCACAAACGGCTCCAGAGCCATTCCTCAGATCTTTATTAATCACAAGCATATTGGCGGCTGGACCGAACTCAATAGGTTAGAGCAAAAAGGGTTGCTAGATTTGATGCTCGCAGG
>DOCA01000018.1:0-589 GCA_003503995.1 Holosporales bacterium | reverse complement strand
CACTCTGTAAATAACTATACTCTTTTAGTGGCCGTTGCCTTATCTGCGCAATCAACGGATGTTGGTGTTAACAAAGCTACCAAAGAGCTCTTTAGTAGTGTGACAACACCAGCTCAAATGCTCGACCTTGGGGAAGAAGGTCTTAAACAACACATCAAAACCATTGGGCTCTACAATACAAAGGCAAAGAATATTATTAAAGCAGCCCAACGTTTGGTGGACTTGCATGGGGGCGAAGTCCCCGATGATCGAGCTGCCCTTGAAGCCCTTCCTGGGGTTGGTCGCAAAACCGCGAATGTCGTTTTAAATGTTGCCTTTGGGCATCCCACCGTTGCCGTGGATACGCATCTTTTTCGCCTCGGCAATCGCATTGGTATTGCCCCTGGAAAAACACCTCTTGACGTTGAAAAAGCCTACGAAAAAATTATCCCAAAAGAGCATATTCATGATGCTCACATTGGGCTAATTCTCCACGGACGCTATGTGTGTAAAGCGAAGAATCCTTTATGCGACCAATGCCCTGTGCGGCACTTATGTCCTTACCCTTTAGAGAATGGTTTATAGTGTATAGTGATTTAGTTTTGAGTTG
>DOCA01000015.1:14778-19843 GCA_003503995.1 Holosporales bacterium | reverse complement strand
TTATTTTACACTATCTATGCCAGCCTGGATAAGCTTTGCTGCTTCTTGTGCATCTCCCCAGCGTATGATTTTAACCCATTTTTCCTTTTCAAGATCTTTGTAATGCTCAAAAAAATGTGAAATTTGTTCAAGGATAATAGGAGGGAGGTCTGTGTGGTTTTGAACATTTGCGTGGTAGGGAAAGAGTTTATCCACGGGAACCATCAAAATTTTTTCATCTTGCCCAGATTCGTCTTCCATAATGAGAACACCAATGGGACGTGCACGTATAACAGCACCATGAACAATAGGCATGTTTGTCAGGACAAGTGCATCAACAGGGTCGCCATCGTCCGAAAGAGTATGGGGGATAAAGCCATAATTTGCTGGGTATTGCATGGATGTGTGCAACATACGATCAACAAATAGAGCACCAGATTCTTTATCAAATTCGTACTTAACGGGATCGCCCCCAGCTGGAATTTCAATGATCACATTGCAATCCCATGGCGCGTTTTCACCGCATTTAATTTTATCAATATTCATATGTGGTCTTTCTAAAAATAAGGTTTTATGGACCTAGTATAGGCTGTTTTTCGTTTTTTTCAATGGGAGTGTGGTGTTAAACGCCCTTCACCTCTAAAAAGCTTTGTTTGTAAAAACTCGATTTTTGATCGTAAAAATACGACCGTTGATCGTAAAACTTGATTTTTTTCTCAAAAAAAGATTATACTGTAACAATTTTTAGAGGTTTATTTTATGATAAAAAAAGTTCGTAAAGCGATATTTCCCGTTGGTGGTCTTGGAACGCGTTTCTTGCCCGCTACAAAAGCGCTGCCCAAGGAAATGCTTCCAATCGTTGATAAACCATTGATTCAATATGCTGTAGAAGAAGCTGCCGCCGCGGGTATCGAAGAATTTATTTTTGTAACGGGTCGTAATAAAACAGCTATTGAGGATCATTTTGACCTCTCTTTTGAGCTTGAATCAACCCTGAAAGCAAAAGGTAAAAAAGACGAATTATCAGATCTCGAGTCCATTATGTTTAAGCCTGGTTCTGTGACGTATACACGCCAACAACAACCGTTAGGCCTTGGTCATGCGGTTTGGTGTGCACGGCATTTTATCCATGATGAGCCTTTTGCCGTTCTTTTAGCCGATGACTTTATTTATTCAAAGACGCCTTGTTTAAAGCAAATGGTTGACGCATATGAACACGTACAAAATAATATTCTAGCGATTATGAACGTTCCAGATGAACATGTGAACCGCTATGGTATTGTATCGCCAAAGCATGAAGACTCTACAAATTTATTCCAGATTAAAGGTGTTGTTGAAAAGCCGAATTTGATCGATGCACCTTCTCGTCAAGCCGTTGTTGGACGTTATATTTTGGATTCTCGTATTTTTGATTTTCTTGAAACTCAAGAAAAAGGCGTTGGTGGTGAGATTCAGCTCACCGATGCTTTCACACCTCTTTTGCAAGAACAAGATTTTTATGGCTTTCGCTATGAAGGGGAGCGCTTGGATTGCGGATCAAAAGCTGGTTACATCAAAGCCAATTTAAGGGTTGCCCTTGATCGAGAAGATCTTGTGGGCGAGGTTTCTGAATTTATAGCAGACTTCCAAAAAACGACGACACAGAAGAAAAAAGTTAGTTAACGAAAAGTGGAGTAAAATAAGATGAAAGTAACGGTTATTGGAACAGGTTATGTGGGGCTTGTAACGGGAACATGCTTGGCCGAGTTTGGTTTTGAAGTGACTTGCGTTGACAAAGATAAAGCCAAAATTGATAATCTCCACAAGGGTATTATTCCCATCTACGAACCTGGTCTTGATCGTCTTGTTGAAACGAATCAAAACAAGAAACGTCTCTTTTTTACAACAGATTTAAGAGAAGCTGTTGCTAAGGCTGATGTTGTTTTTATAGCCGTTGGGACGCCTTCTGATCCCGAAACTGGTCGTGCAGATATGCAGTACGTTCATGCTGTTGCCAAGGAAGTAGCTGTCAACCTTGAGGGGTATACGGTACTTGTAACGAAATCAACGGTGCCTGTTGGGACGGTTCGCGTTGTGACAAAGCTTGTGCAAGAGGCGAATCCTTCGGCTGAGTTTGAGGTTGTTTCAAACCCAGAGTTTTTACGGGAAGGATCGGCTATTGAAGACTTTATGCGCCCAAACCGTATTGTCATTGGGTGTGATACAAAACGAGCTGAAGCTGTTATGAGAGAGCTTTATCGTCCTCTTTACCTTCTTGAAACGCCGATGCTTTTTACGAACCCTGAAAGTTCTGAGTTGATCAAATATGCTGCCAATGCATTTTTAGCGACCAAGATTGCTTTTATCAATCAAATGGCTGATTTGTGTGAGGAATGTGGCGCTGATGTGCAGGCTATTTCTAAAGGAATGGGTCTTGATCATCGCATTGGGTCAAAATTTCTACATGCGGGCCCTGGTTATGGCGGATCCTGTTTTCCAAAGGATACTTTGGCCCTCCTTCAAACAGGTAAGGACTTTAATGCTGAACCAACCATTGTTAGAGCGGTTGTAGCGGCTAACGACGAGCGAAAAAGGGACATGGCTCGTAAAATTATAAAGGCTTGTGGCGGCTCTGTTCGGGATAAGAAAATTGCGATTTTAGGCCTCACCTTTAAACCCAACACTGATGATATGCGCGATAGTCCTAGTTTGGATATTATCCCTGATCTTCAAAGGGCAGGCGCCTCTATTGCTGCTTTTGATCCTCAAGGACTTAAAGAAGCTCAAGAGCATTTTACCAACATTGAGTATGGGCAAGATGCCTATGATGTGATGCAAAATGCAGATGCGTTGGTGATTATCACTGAATGGAATGAGTTTAGAGCGTTGGATCTTGAGAAAGTAAAGAGCCTTCTGAAGATCCCAACCATTGTTGATCTTCGCAATGTCTATCCTATTTCTGAGATTGAAAAGCAGGGGCTAACTTACCATTCTATTGGTCGGACTGCTTTGGATCCATCTTGCGACACTGTTATTAAATCAGCTTAAAGGAACAGCTCTATGCTTGATTCTTCTATTTTTCGTGAATACGACATTCGTGGTGTTGTTGGAAAGGACTTCGACGAGGCTGGTGTGATTTTATTAGGACAAGCCTTTGCCACAAAAGTAAAGCGCATGACTGGTGGTTCGACCCTTGTTTTGGGATATGACGGGCGATTAAGCTCACCCGATCTTGAAGCTGCCCTTATTAAAGGTTTTAAAGCGGCAGGAGCAGAGGTGATTAGCATTGGGTGCGGACCAACACCATTGCTTTATTTTGCCTCTCATCATTTTAAAGCCCATGGTGCTTTGATGATCACGGGTTCTCACAACCCTCCAGAGTATAATGGTTTTAAAATGGTGATTGATCAACAAGCTCTTTTTGGCTCTGAGATTCAAGAGCTTGAAACCCTTATTAAAACCAATGCTTTAATTACAAATCAAGGCGCTGGAAGTCATCGTGTTGAGAACCTTCATAATGATTATGTTCAGCGCCTTATTTCTGATTTCACAACCCATTATAGCGATATTAATGTCCGAGTTGCTTGGGATCCTGGAAATGGAGCAACGGGAGAAGTGGTCCAAGACCTCCTTGCTCAAATTGAGGGAGAACATTACCTTATTAATGGGGAAATTGATGGAACCTTTCCAGCTCATCATCCTGACCCCACCGTTGAAGAAAATTTAGAGCAACTGATTGAGTTGGTTGATCACATGGATTGTGATTTTGGTATTGCTTTCGATGGAGATGGAGATCGAATCGGTGTTGTGGATGACAAAGGGCGTATTCTTTTTGGTGACCAGCTTATGGCATTATTCTCAGAGGAGGTTCTGGCCTCCCACCCTAAGGCAACAATTATTGCTGATGTTAAAACCAGTCAACGGCTTTTTGATTATGTTAAAGAACTGGGGGGAGAGCCTTTAATGTGGCGTACGGGGCATTCTCTTATCAAGAAAAAAATGAGAGAAGTAGGGAGTCCTTTAGCCGGTGAAATGAGCGGGCATATCTTTTTTGCTGATCGTTATTATGGTTATGATGATGCCCTTTATGCGGCCCTTCGCTTTATTGGTATTATCAATGCAAAAGGAATTAAGCTTTCCCAGTGGGTTGATGAGTTACCTCCTGTTTTTAACACACCGGAAATTCGCATTCCCTGTGATAATCTTGATAAGTTCGCTATCGCTCAGGCCGTGCAAACATGCTTAGACCAAGATGGTGTGGCTTATAGTGGTGTTGATGGTGTAAGGGTCTCAACGGAAAAGGGGTGGTGGCTTTTGCGGGCCTCCAACACTCAAGAGATTCTTGTGGCCAGAGCAGAAGCAAATTCTCAAGATGAACTTGACAAATCTCTTGATGCCATTGAAAATTATCTTAAACGTGTGGGTCTTGAGCAATAGCTTTAAACCCATGACTGATTAACAACTCTAATCTTCAGAAAGAAAAGCAACCGATAACTATATTCTACGGTTTAGGAATGCTTGGACCCTAGGGATTTAGAATGATTTGTGACCTTGAATAGGAGTCTTAAACCAGAATGTCCTCGCTCTATACTTTTGAAAAGACAACCGATGACATCCGCGTTCTTGTCACACCTGTTTTTATGGATGACGAATCCAAACCAGAAGAGCATTTTTATTTATGGGCTTATCAAGTGCGTATTGAAAATCGTAGTCCTGCGTCGATCAAAATTCTTGATCGTCAGTGGAAAGTCATTGATGCTCACGGCACGACACAAAATATCTCTGGAGTGGGTGTTTTTAAAGACCAGCCGGCTTTAAAGCCTGGAGATGCTTTTGAATATACGAATACGATTCCTCTTGGAACTACCTCTGGTTTTATGACAGGAAAATATGCCTTAGAAAAGCCAACGGGAATTTTCATCGATGTTGATATTCCAACATTTTCTTTAGATAGTCCTTATGACTCTCATCTTTTAAACTAAGAGATTGGACAAAACATGACTCGGGCTCCTTTCAAAAAAATCCTGAGTTTCTTACTTCCTGCTCGTTGTTTGGTCTGTCGGGATGTTATTGAAGAAGAAGGGCATATTTGCGCCTCTTGTTGGGG
>DOCA01000015.1:0-14688 GCA_003503995.1 Holosporales bacterium | reverse complement strand
TGTGCTATTTCTTCTTTGCTCTACGATGATAAAAGTAAAGACCTTATTTTGCGTTTCAAGCATGGGGATGCTACCCATATGGCACCTGCGTTTGGACAATGGCTTTTCAAGGCGGGTAGAGATGTTTTGGAACGGACAGATTATCTTGTGCCGGTTCCTCTTCATTGGAAGCGCCTTTTAAAGCGTCAATACAATCAAGCAGCTTTATTGGTTAATGCGCTTGAAAAAGTGTGCCAGGTACCAGCATTGCTGGAAGGGCTTGAGCGTACAGCTCATACACCGACTCAAGGTTACCTTACAAAGGAAGAGCGTCACCAAAACGTTTCTGGAAAATTCGTCGTCCCGTCAAAAAATACTAGCATTGTTAATAAAAAAGTAATAACTATCGTAGATGATGTTTATACATCTGGTGCAACGGTAAAGGCCTGTGCAAAAGCTCTTCAAAAAGCAGGAGCTGCTGAGGTTAACGTTCTTACCCTTGCTCGAGTTGCTCGATTGTAAAAGGGCAACGACTGTAAAAAAGAACCTTTTAAGGTGATTTGATAAAAGAACCAGAAAGATAAAGTGTTAAGATGAGCCAAATAGACGAGTATGTGTCGATGAAAGAGAAAATTATTGTTTATACAACCAAACGTTGCCCTTATTGTGATGCGTCGAAAACGCTCCTTCAGCGTAAAGGGTATCCTTATTCAGAAGTAGATGTTTCAGATCCTCAATTACGTATGATGCTTGTTAAAAAGGCGCAAGGGCGTAAAACTGTTCCTCAGATTTTCATTGGAGACCTTCATGTTGGTGGTTTTGATGAGCTTCAAGCTATGGATAAAAGCGACGAACTTGATGCTTTGATGAAGGCCTAAGACGTTTCTAATAAAGAAAATTGTTAACCTCTCTTCTTCCTGAGGCGTTCTGTTGACAGCTCCATAAATAAGAGATAGCCTTGCTCGGCAACCTTCCCATATAAGGGCATATTATGAAACAGTTAAAATTACAGTGTGACGTTCTAATACTGTCTTGTATTGATTATCGTTTTCCGCACTTAATTTGTGATTATTTGGATGCGCGCGGTTTAATTGGAAATTATGATATTTTCACGCTTCCGGGTGCGTCCCTTGGAGCCTGTTGCCCCGAGTATCCCCATTGGAATGAAACATTTGAAGAAGTTGTTACCCTAGCCATGGGCCTTCATAGCATCAAGAAAATTATCATTCTTAATCATGAGGAGTGTGGGGCTTTTCAAAAATTACGAGGTGTTCCAAAGAAAAAATCTGACGAAATTATGATGCATAAGAATCAAGTTGCGATCACACAAGCTTGGCTTGAAAAGAAATTTCCCCAGCTTGATTACGAGTTTCTCTATATCAACCTTTCTGGAGATGTTGTGGCTCTATAGGAACCTCTGCAAAATGGCTAAGCGAAGTGGTTTTGCAGTAAAAACTCTAGACTGTGTAGAACTTTTAAAATCCATTTAAGATAGCATCAATTTCATCCTGTGAAGCAGCTTCATCAGTGTCTTGAGGACCATTTAAGAGTTCTTCGTCAGCTGTTTTCTTTTTATCTTCAGATTTTTTTGTTGAGACGGACTCATAACTTTCGCCATAAGCCGAGAGGAGACCTTTTAGACGACTTTCCAAATCATGCAGCACTTTGATAACTTTTCGTATGCGCTGGCCATTTAAGTCATCAAAGTTACTGGATTCAAAGAGTTTTGTTGAAACGTCCATCAACCTTTCATTAAGCTTCGAAGGGACAAATTCTGCAATCTCCATGAGCTCTTCACCGCAAGCAAGAATGTTTGAGCAGGCTTCTTCGGACGTTTGAATGATGATATCCAACGAGCTTGCGGCATCAGGCAAATCTTTTTCTGCAAGTTCTTTTGGGCGGATGGCAGAAATCTCATCTTTGGCTGTATCAATGGATTTTACAATGTTCTTTAATTCTGTTAGAAATTGCGAATCTTTATTGCCGAGTTCTTTTACAATTTCTTGAGCGACCTTAGCGGCAAGGGTTGCGTAAAGAGTTTGATTCTCGCCCTCGTTATCTGTGTGGCCTTTAAGAGTATGGTCCATTTTTAACTTACTCTCAATGAGAGTTTCAAGTTCTTTTTTTTCTAATTTTGGCTCAAGGTTAGCAGGTTTACCTGCAGCTGATTCTGTCGCCAAAGGAGCAGTATCCTTTGTTGGAGTTGTTGTTTCTGCTTCTACTTCTGGAGTGGGGGTTGCCTTTGCCATATAAGCCTCGTTTTTTAGAATCTTATTTTTAAATGTTAAAAATCACCGATAACGGTGCTGAGTTTCTCTTTCAAGGTTTTTGCATTGAAAGGTTTGACAATGTATTGGTTCACACCAGCTTTTTTGGCCTCAACAATGTTTTCAACTTTGCTTTCTGCAGTAATAAGAATGAAAGGCATGCTCTTATATTTGTCACTTTGCCGTACTTCGCGTAAGAGCTCGATGCCAGATTTAGGTTCCATATTCCAATCTGACAAAACAAGAGCATAGTCTTTCGTTGAGATTTTAGAAAGAGCATCATCACCGTCAACGGCTTCATCTACATTATTAAAGCCCAGTTGTTTTAAAAGGGAGCGCACAATACGCCTCATAGTATTAAAATCATCGACCACAAGAATGGACATATCTTTGTTTACTGCCATTAGTTTTCTCCGCCTATACAGCTTTCATTTAGTTTTACCTTAAGGTTAAAAAGGTTAACAATAAGTGAATAAAATAAGAAAATGTAAGAAAATATTATCATAAAAAAACGCTCTACACCTCATGTGAGGGAGGTGCTACACTGGAAGTATAATAAAAATAATGAAGCAGGTAGGCCATGAAAGCACTTGTATGTGTAAAACGTGTCCTTGATTACAATATCAAGGCGCGTGTAAAATCTGATGAGTCTGGTATTGATTTAAGCAATGTTAAGATGTCCATTAACCCTTTTGATGAAATCGCTGTTGAAGAGGCTGTTCGTTTAAAGGAAGCAGGTACTATCAACGAGATTGTTATTGCTGCCATTGGAGAGCCGTCTTCCCAGGAAGTTATCAGAGCTTCTTTAGCCTTAGGGGGTGATCGAGGCGTGCTTGTTCAAACAAGTGATGAAATCCAACCTCTGGCTGCGGCTAAAATTTTTAAAGCTTTGGTGGACAAGGAATCTCCGGATCTTGTTTTTCTTGGTAAGCAAGCCATTGATGATGATTGTAATCAAACAGGTCAAATGCTGGCGAGTCTTTTGAATTGGTCACAAGGCACGTTCGCCTCGAAAATTGAAGTTACTTCTAAAGCTGCAACAGTAACCCGTGAAATTGATGGAGGCCTTGAAACGATTTCTTGTACATTGCCAACAGTTCTGACAACGGATTTGCGTCTTAATACACCCCGCTACCCTAAGCTACCTAATATCATGAAGGCAAAGCAAAAGCCTCTTGAGACCCTTACTGTTGACGATTTAGGTGTGGAAGTTAAAGCGTCTCAAAGGACGTTGAAGGTTTGTGAGCCACCAGTGCGTAAGGGAGGGCAAAAAGTAAAAGATGTCCAAGAACTTATTAATTGTCTCCGAAATGATGCAAAGGTGATCTAATGTCTATTCTTATTTTAGCAGAACATAATAATGTGGCTATAACGCCTGCAACTCTTTCTACAATCACCGCGGCTCTCCAAATAGAGTCACAGGATCTTCATCTTTGTGTCTTGGGATCTGCTTGTGAGGCAGTTGCTAAAAATGCATGTGATGTCCAAGGTGTGGCAAAGGTTCTTATTGGAACAGAAGCTGCCTTAGAACACCCACTGGCGGAGACTTATACGGAGGTTTTGAAAAGTATTGCGAAAAATTATACGCATATTCTGGCACCAGCAACAACTTTTGGAAAAAATATTCTCCCACGTCTTGCAGCTCAATTAGATGTGGGACAATTGTCAGATATTATTTCAGTGGAAAGTCCGACAACTTTTAAACGTCCTATTTATGCTGGTAATGGTATTGCAACGGTGGAATCGACAGACCCTATTAAGCTTATGACCGTTCGGGCAACAGCCTTTGATAAAGCAGCGGATAACGGCGGAAATGCTGCCCTTGAAACTCTGACGATTCCAACGCTGCCAACTCTATCAAGCTTTGTCTCTGTTCAGGAAAATAAATCTGATCGACCTGAACTTACTGCGGCTCGCGTTGTTATATCAGGCGGACGGGGCCTCCAAAATGGTGAAAACTTTAAAATGCTTGAAGCGTTAGCAGATCACCTTGGGGGTGCTATTGGTGCGTCAAGGGCTGCAGTGGATGCTGGTTATGTTCCCAATGACTATCAGGTGGGACAAACTGGCAAGGTCGTGGCTCCTGATCTTTATATTGCCATTGGCATTTCCGGTGCAATTCAGCATTTGGCGGGAATGAAAGACAGCAAGATTATTGTGGCCATTAATAATGATGAAGATGCGCCTATTTTTCAAATAGCTGATTATGGTTTAGTGGGAGATTTATTTGAGGTTCTTCCAGAGTTAACTAAGTCATTGGCGAACGCAAAGCAAAGCGCTTAACGGGAGGCCTCTTTATATGGCGACCAATCATGGAACGATAAAGACAAACCCTCTGCCTGATGAAGGGCATAATCTCTTTCAACGATTCATTTTCTCAACACTTATGTTGTATATTTTTGCCATAGGTGTTTGGGGGAGTACTTGGTATATCATCACCCTTCAGTTGGGTGTTGTTGGTGAAGAAGTCTCTATAGGGTATCGTTTTTGTATTGCGTCCCTAGCGCTCTTTTTATGGGGAGCTCTTCGAGGTAAAGATTTTTCCTTTCCGTGGGAAGATCATCGTATTTTTATGTTTAAAGGTGTGGCTCTTTATAGTATTGGTTATTTCTTTGCTTATTATGCAGGAGGGGCAATTCCTTCAGGACTCAATGCTGTCCTTTTTTCTACCATTGTGATTTTTAATATTTTTAATGCGGCGATTTTTTTTAAACAAAAAATATCCTTTTTAACTCTTTTAGGAGCAATTCTTGGGCTTGGTGGACTGGCCTTGATTTTTTTGCCCGAGCTTCAATCACTTGATATACATAATCAAGAAGTTCTTATGGGGATGGGATTTGCAGTTTTTGGAGGTCTAATTGGCTCATTTGGTAATATTGCTTCTATGAAAAGCCAGAGTAGAGGGGTTCGTATTATTGAAGCCAATGCTTATAGCATGGGATATGGAGGTCTTTTGAGTTTAGCTATAGCTCTTGTGATGGGAGAAAGCCTCACTTTTGATACATCTTTTTCTTATGTGGGCTCCTTACTTTATTTAGCAATTTTTGGCTCTATTATTACTTTTGGTTGTTATCTAAAGGTTTTAGGACGTGTAGGAGCTGATAAAGCAGCTTATCCCATGGTTTTGATTCCTGTGGTTGCCCTGTGCATTTCAGCCGTTTTTGAAGATTATCAGTGGTCTACCTATGCTATTTTGGGAATTGTTCTGATGATTTTAGGAAATATTATGATAACCGTGAAGGGAAAAGCAGAATTTTTACAGCGTTTAAAGAAAATATTCCGTAAAAAAATCACTGCAAAGCACTAGTTTTAAAGGGGTTTTGCTCTAAATTAAGAAATTTTCCAAATGGGAAAGAATTTTTCCTTAGGGAAACGTAAAAAAAAATGTTGACATAGGGAAACATTCTCCCTATATATAGAAAGTAACCTGTTTTGAAGTCGTTTAGATTTTGAAATATCGTTGAATTATCTTTATTCCTGTTTAGGTAATTCAACATTGCAAACTAGTTTATTCCTGTTTTCTAGTTTGCACTCCCACCTTGCCCTGTAGGTTTGTAACACCTACAGGGATTTTTTTTGACATAAAAATATATTGTTGATAATTTGTTTTTTTTATTTTATTTTTCAATATAAATTTCAAGGTTTTATAAATATGCGTATTATTTTTTTTGTTATGTCAATTTTTGTAACGTTGGACCCTGTTTGGAGTGTTGATTCCTCTATTAATGAGGAAGAGGCGGTAGTTGGTAAGAATCCATTTTATGGGTGGGGGGTTCCTATTCACGATCGGTTTGGTCAAGTTGGAAAGAACTTTGTTCTTAATCTTCCCCCTGAAGGACGTCTTTTAGTAAATGCGCCTCCTACACACGATATTTTCCAAGATGAATCAAAACCGCATGGGTTGAATCTGGAGCTTATCGCAAAGAGAGGGACTTATTTTCAAGACAGTCCAAAAATAGAAGATAATGGTCAAGATTTTGCTCGGTATGTTGCACCTGCTCTAGCTATTAAAAAAAAGGTCGTAGCAATAAGAAATCGAATTACTCAGCTAGAACAGCAATGTCAATCTCTAATGCGCCCTACATTGCAAGCTAGTATGGGAGAGGTAGGTATCGGAAAAAAATTAACCTATAGAAAAACATACGTTGAAGGTGAGCTTAATACGCTTATGCAAGCCTCTAATCATCAACCCAAAGCTTATAATCAAGCGAGAGATGAAAAGATAGAGCTTAAGCTGAAGGAACTTGTGTTTAAATTATCTTTGTTGGAACAAGATCTAGAAAATGGTTTGAAGAAAATTCATGAACTAACAGGGGTTCCCCTCGAAAAATTAAGACTCTTACCAGTGCCTGACTGAGGGATTAGTTCTTGCCTCAACTCTAAAGATAGAATACAAAGTGGTATATCGTTTAAAACAGGCATTAAAAATGAAAAACACCTCTTGTCGACAGATATTACTCCAAAAAATCTTATTGCTCCTGCCGCTTGTAGCAACCCTATCTGGGTGTGTATCAATAGTATCTTATAAAGAACCTAAATCTGGGCCAACGGCACGGGTTCGTTTTGTAAGTGATACATCCAATGTTATTACTACTATTAGGGAGTACGACTCTACCAACTGTGATAATGAAAAAGAAATGATGAGATTGAGAAAGGGATTTTTACTCCGTAGCGATCCTAGAACTCTTGGAATGCCTTTAAATAACTATCATGAAAATGCTGCGAAAGAGTTTCTAGTTACTGCTGGAGTGCCTCATGTTTATATGTTTACACATGCGAATATTTCTTCTAGTGGCTCTTATGTGATTACCAAGTCTTATGCTGTTATTCTCTATCAAAAATTTGAAAAAGATAAGGATTACGAGTTATCTTACAAAGAAAATCGTTCTAAACCATATGTCGAAGTTAGTGAAATAAAAACTGATTCAAATGGTGTATCAAAAAAGATTTTCGTTCAAAGGGTTACCAGCAGGTTACATAGTGAATTTTCAAATGCTTGCATGAATGCTTTTAAAAAGAAGCGTTTTTGGTAAGGGGGGTGTCCTTTACATTCTTCTAATTTTTTCTCCACAGATGTAGCCCCCTATCTTGCCCTGTAGTTTTACAACGTCTACAGGAATTTTTTTTGGCATAATGGTAAATTAACCTTTTTTTTATCTTTTTAGACTACTCTTAAAAAAAGGGATATAACTATGTTTCGAACTTCATTTATTATTTTGAGTACTTTTTTGGTGTTAAGCGCCTTAAATCCTGCTTCTGCAGCTCTCTTTCGCACCAGTACAAGTGACTATCTTGATCAGCTAACAGCTCTTGCTGATCTAAAAGCGCTCCTTAAAGAAATAGAGGAGCTTGATAAAATGGTGCGGGATAAAGAAAAAGAAGCAGTGTCTTTTGCAGCAACCCTCCAAACATCAATCAATGCTGAGATTGTTAAAAATAATACAAAAATGACAGAGCTTAGAGAAGCCATTGAAAGCCATATCCAAGCTGCAAAAACTGACATTAATGGGCGTATTGAGTCGCGTAAACTCAACATTAAAGATTTAAGAGAAGCGAAAGCTGCAAAAGATAGGCTTGCAAGTATTGGTCAACAGCCGTTAAATGGGTCCCTCTTGTAATGTTAAAACAGGCTGTACGCGGTGCAAAAGGATGGGTTGAATCGGGGGCCAGAAAATTAGAAGATGCTATTAGGGACAGGCGAAAGTCTATTGCAGTTTTGAAAAAAGATATGGAAAAAGCGGAAGAAGCAGGAAAGAAAGCTTATAGTGATCCCATATATGTCCAAAAAATGACAGACTTAAAAGAAGAAGCTAATGAGCTCAATAACAGCTTAAATGCCCTTGTAACTGCGACAAATAATTATCGTAAAAGCAATATTTTTGACCCTTTTAACAAAGAGGCAGAAGAGCTTCTTAAGGGCATTAAGCCTTTAATTGTAAAGGCAAAGTGTAGAAAAATTAAAACCAAAACACAAGCAAGAGTGAGTACGATTAATGTTTGTATGGAAGAGAAGATTAGCAAAATTGACGCTATTGTAGCAAAAAAGAAAGGAAGCAGTGGTAGTTCACAAATCCTCCCAAGTGGATGCAACTTGAGTATAAGCTCTACGGGCCCAGAATTACAAGGGTGTAAAGTAGCTTATCGCGCTAAGTATGATTTAAGAAAAAAATAATAGTAAAAAAGGTTAGACTCAAAAATACGGTATAGAAAACCCTGCAAAATATTTTTTGCAGGGTTTTTTAAGAGTCATATTGGGGAAGAGAATAGGTTTGTTTTTTTTCGCGATAAAGTGTTAAAAGTCCCATGGAAATAATGAGAAAGGCACCAACGATGGTATAGGCGCTGGGGACGTCTTGCCATAAAATGTAACCTGCAACGGAGGCCCAAATAAGGCCGCAATAGTCAAAGGGTGCAAGAGATGAGACGGGAACAATACGAAAAGCGTGTATAAAGCCAAATTGGGCGATCCCGCCAAGGGTTCCTGCGGCAAGTAACCATAAAAGCACATTAAGATCTGGTGTGACCCAAATAAATGGCAGCATCACAAAAGATCCTAGAAGCCCCGCAATTGTATACATGAATGCTAAAAGTGTATTGCTATCATGGGCACATAGACGTTTTCCGATAATAACCGCAATTGCTGTGAAGAATCCACTGGCCACAGCAAAGAAACCGTTTAGCTGAAAAGTCTCATTGCCTGGTTGAAGAATCACAAAAACACCAACAAATCCAATAATAACGGTTAAAGAACGATATATACCAACGCGCTCACCTAAGAAAGGAATGGCAAGCATCGTCATAAAAAGAGGGGTTGTGTAAGATAGTGTATAAAGAGAGGAAAGAGGGAGAGATCGGCACGCCATAATATAAAAAACAAAAGACACAAACATAGAAAGAGCTCTGATGATTTGAGCTTTTAAATGTTGCGTTTTTAAAAGAGAAAGAGGAGATTTGAAATGCCCTTGCTCCATAAAGCCTAGAAAAAGAATGGGAATTAAGGAAAACAGGCACCTGAAGAAAATTATTTCAAAGACAGAGTATTTGGGCGGTAGACTCTTTATGAGGACATCTTGTATGGTATATAAAAGAAGTGAGCCCAAAAGCAAAAAGACTGCTTTGAAAAGATCTGTTTTTTCAACGGATCGTTCTTGTAAGGCTGGAAGCATTAGGTATTCCTGCGCTCTTTTTATTTAATAGCTGATGAAAGCTTCTATTAACCACGGTAACAAAACAATGACTGCATTACAAGCTGCTCGCCAGAACGAGACCCCAGAGTCCCCTATGACAGATGAAAACACCTTTGATTATTTAGCGCCCCTTAATGAACCTCAGCGTCGTGCTGTTGAAACAACAGAAGGGCCTGTTCTTGTTCTTGCTGGCGCTGGGACTGGAAAAACCAAGGTTCTGACAACACGCATTGCTCATATTTTAATTCAAGGAAAGGCTTTGCCTGCACAAATTCTTTCAGTTACCTTTACCAATAAAGCGGCTCATGAAATGAAAAACCGTGTGCTGTCCATGATTGGTTCAGGCGGAGAGGGCGTTTGGTCTGGCACTTTTCATTCTCTTTGTGTTCGTATGCTGCGCCGTCATGCTGAGCTCATTGATCGTCAGCAGAATTTCACAATTCTTGATACCGATGATCAGCTTCGCCTTATTAAGCAAATTCTTAAAGCAGAAAACATGGATGATAAGGCGCTTCCGCCTCGTCATGTTCTTTCGGTCATTGGGCGGTGGAAAGACCGTGCTTTCTTACCCGAAAAGGTACCGTCTTCTGAGCGTTCTAGTTATTATGATGAGGCTTCAAAGGAAGATCCTGTATTAAAGATCTACAGGATTTATCAAGAACGTCTTCGCATTTTGAATGCCATGGACTTTGGTGATTTGCTCCTTTTGACCCTCGAGCTTTTTAAAAGAAGCCCTGATGTATTAGAACTTTACCAAAAGCAATTTAAATATATTTTGGTCGACGAGTATCAAGATACTAATGTCTCGCAATACTTGTGGCTGCGGCTGCTGGCGCAAAAGCGCAAAAATATTTGTTGCGTTGGAGATGATGACCAATCTATTTATAGTTGGCGCGGGGCTGAGGTCAGCAATATCTTGCGCTTTGAAAAGGATTTCCCAGGGGCTCTGGTTGTGCGCCTTGAAGAGAATTATCGCTCGACACCTCACATTTTAGGGGCTGCTAGTGGTTTGATCACTCAAAATAAAAAGCGTTTAGGCAAAACCCTCTGGACTCAAAAAGAGGGAGGGGAGCGCCTCCTGATTAAGCATGTTTATAATGGAGAAGAAGAAGCACGTTTTGTCGGTGATGAAATCGAAGCTTGCCAACGGAATGGTCTTTCTTTATCTAACATTGCTATTTTGGTTCGGGCGTCTTTTCAAACCCGTGAGTTTGAAGATCGTTTCATTAGTCTTGGTATTCCTTACCGCGTTGTGGGTGGTCCTCGTTTTTATGAGCGCCTTGAAATCAGAGATGCTATGGCTTATTTGCGTATGGTGCAACAACTAAGTGATAGTCTCGCTTTTGAACGCATTATAAACACCCCTCGTCGTGGCATTGGGGCAACGAGTATTCAAACTCTTAACCAATATGCCCGCCTGGAAGGTATTCCCCTGTTTGAAGCGGCTCGAACTCTTGTTGAAACCGATGAGTTGCGGGGGAAAGCGAAAACAGGTCTGCAAAGCTTGATTAATGATATTTTGCGCTGGCAGGGCCTTTTGGAAACAACTGATCCTGATGAGCTCGCTCGACTCGTTCTTGACGAGTCTGGCTATACTCTGATGTGGCAGCAGGATAAGTCTCCTGAAGCTGGTGGACGTCTTGAGAATCTAAAAGAGCTTGTTGATGCCTTGAAAGAGTTTGAATCCATCGGTCAGTTCCTAGAGCATGTAAGCCTTGTTATGGAAAATACCCGCAATGCAGATTCTTCTTCAGAGCTTGTGACTTTGATGACTCTCCATAGTGCCAAAGGTCTTGAGTTTGATACGGTTTTTCTAGCGGGCTGGGAAGAGGGGACATTCCCTCATCAAAAAAGCATTGATGAAGGAAACCTTGAGGAAGAACGTCGTTTGGCCTATGTGGGAATTACTCGGGCAAAATCAAAAGCCTTTATCTTGTGTGCTATGAATCGCCTCATTCACGGGACATGGCAAAACTGTATTCCGTCACGTTTTATTGACGAAATTCCCACAGAACACGTATCACGGGAAGATTCGACGCGGGTATTTAAGTTTAACCCCCATGGCACCCGAGAACCTTATTTAGGCTTTTCTAACAAAAAGAATTCGACGTCTGCACCCTTAAAACCGAAAACCTATCAAAAAACCAGTGGTGCTTTTGAAATGGGGGATCGAGTTTTTCATGTGAAATTTGGGTATGGGAAAATCATCGGTTTATCAGGAGATAAACTAGAAATTCATTTTGACCACTCAGGCATTAAAAATGTCGTTTCAAGTTTCGTTAAAAATGCAAAGGACGTGTAGTATGAGTTTGTGGCAACTGAGAATCAAAGCAGATAAAGACGCAGCCTATAAGATTGGTGAACTTTTGGAGGGCCATGTTGATGTCATTTCTTTATTTGAAGACTCGCAAGACCAAAGCTTATGGGTTGTTGAGGGTACATGCCAAGAAGAGCTCTCGCGTCAGAGCATTGAGGACCTTCTTGAAACCGTTGAGTCTACTGAAGAGCCTATAACTCTTGAAATCAATGAACTTTCTGATAAAGACTGGCTGGCAGAAAATCGCAAAGATTTCCCGCCCCTCGAGATTGCTGGTTTTTATATTTATGGCTCCCATATCGAAAATCCCGAGTGGGGTTCTCAGATTCCCCTGAAAATTGAAGCCTCAACAGCGTTTGGTACAGGAAATCACGGCACAACTCACGGGTGTTTAGAGGCTCTCCAGTATTTGAAAGATCAAGGCATTCACCCTCGAAACCCTTTAGATTTAGGATGTGGCACAGGCATCCTAGCTCTTGGTATCGCCAAGATTTTTGGGGTTAAGGTCACGGCTAGCGATATTGATCCCGAAGCTACTGAAAAGACCCTTTATAATGCGGCTGAAAATGATGCAGCAGACCTTATCACAGCCTATACGGCAGAGGGTCTTGAAAGCGATATCTTAGCTTCCCTTGCGCCCTTTGATCTTATTGTTGCAAATATTCTAGCAGGGCCACTTATTGATATGGCTCCTCAGATAAAAGGTGCTTTGAGCAAAGGTGGGTATCTTATTCTCTCAGGACTCCTGGATCATCAAGTAACAGCCATCAAAGAAGCTTACCTAGATGCGCATTTAATCCTAGTTCAAAAGACTCTTAAAGGAGATTGGGCAACCTTGATTTTTAAAACACAGACCCTGCAAGACGGTCTTAAAAGTCGTATGGATTTTTCTATAAAAATTCAAGGGCAGTAAGACGATGAAAATGGAGATGAAGATGAAGACTTTTTTGCTCAAACTATCCATGGTGTTCTTTCTGGCCATGAATCTTTCACATGGATCAAACAAGAAAACAGAAATAGAGGAGCTTTATAATAAAACCACACCTCTTGTGCCAAAAGATACCGTGGGGTTTATATCTTCAGCCGATGTTGATTTATCGCAAGTTGTAGAAGGAGTTCTATATTTAAAAGATGACGTCGAGATCGGTGAAAATGCTCTAATACGCTATGGTCTTGTTTATCAGCCTGGTCTTTCTTTTGAAGAGGAGACAGAGGTGAGTGTTACTTTTTATTATATGAAAAAAGCGGACTCGTCTTACTTAAGGGATAATCTTTTGTTGCACATCGTTGCCTCCTTTGAGCGTTGGGAAGGA
Source organism: Holosporales bacterium (assembly GCA_003503995.1). GTDB lineage: Bacteria > Pseudomonadota > Alphaproteobacteria > Caedimonadales > UBA9215 > UBA9215. The sequence goes on along the minus strand of DOCA01000015.1, from coordinate 1,625 downwards.
CTGCTACCTGCCTGTTATAGAATAGGCGACGTAACAGAACTTGATTCTGAAATGAAAAACCTTGTTCAATACGATGTCTTCTTTGAATTAGATCGGATTTTTGCAACCCATCTTGATCTATCAGAAGGGCTGTTTGCAGAAGAAATTTCAGACTATGCAAAAGAAAAATAAGATCGTCTATATTGTTGTAGGATCAACGGCCAGTGGAAAATCTGGTTTGGCCCTTGATCTAGCCGAGTACTTAAACGGTGTTGTGATTAATGCCGATAGCCTGCAAGTTTATGAGGCTCTTTCTCTTTTAACAGCACGGCCCACACCCGAGGATTTGAAACGTACTCCTCATGCTCTTTATGGTGTGGTGCAAGACCCTCATGAAACATACTCCGTTGCTAGATGGCACGCTGATGCTTTATGTGAAATTGAGAAAGCCTTTAAGGAAAATAAAACGCCTATTCTTGTTGGAGGGACAGGTCTTTATATTAAAGCGTTGTTAGAAGGTCTAAATGAGGTGCCAGAAGTTGAACCTCTTATTCGCACACAATTGCGGGAAAGATCTCTTTTGCAAGGCGGCATTCAGACTCTCTACAAGGATCTTCAACAGCAAGATTCTGAAGGAGCGGCACGCTTAAAGCCTAATGACACTCAGCGCATTATCCGTGCCCTTGAAGTTCTGTTGTCCACGGGAAAACCTCTCCATGAGTGGCAAAGTAAAAAGTCTACGCCGCTAGCCTATGAGCATAAGGTTATTTATATTAATCCGTCGCGAGAAGAGGTCGTTGCCCATGCAAAAAAACGCCTTGAGGTTATGTTTGAAGAGGGCGCTATTGAGGAAGTAAAAACACTTTTAGATCAAGGTATCTCCTCTGAGTGCAGTTTAAGAAAAGCTGTTGGTGTTCGAGAAATTGAAGCCTACTTATCGGGGGTACTCACAAAAGAAGAGGCTTTTGAAAAAAGTTTTATCGCCACCCGTCAATATATCAAGCGTCAGCAAACCTGGTTTAGTCGTCAGCTAAAAACGGATCGTGTTATTGATCGTTGTTATGATTCCTCGCTGAATTTAAGGATGATTTTGGAGAGAAAAGAATGATGATAAAATTAGAAAAAATAGTTCTTGAAGATTATGAATTTCTCCAAAACATGGCGCGATTTTATGTTTATGACATGTCAAAATATTGTGGGAGCTTATCAGGGTGGAGCTTGCCAAAAAATGGGCTTTATGAATGTTTTGATCTTAAATGTTATATCACCCATGAAGATAGATATGCTTACTTTGTGACAGTAAAGGGTGAACGAGCCGGTTTTGTGATGGTTAATAAAATAGCTTCCTCCGTAGATGTCGATTGGACGATTGGTGAATTTTTTATTCTGGGACAATTTCAAGGTAGAGGAGTTGGGCAGAAAGCAGTTTCTCTTGTTTTTAAGGAACTACCAGGGGTTTGGGAGGTCGGTGTAATGCCAGAGAATACAGGAGCGTTTTCTTTTTGGTCAACGGTTTTGAAAAAACTAGCAGATCAAAGGGAAATTCAGTCTGGTTATACAGCTGTTCCCACAGAAATCCTTGAACCAGAACCACATATAATGAACAATTTCAAAATAGAAACGCTATAGTAAATTATCTTTGCACT
>DOCA01000008.1 GCA_003503995.1 Holosporales bacterium | reverse complement strand
TCTGGAAAATCTGGAAATCTTAACTCCATGCTAGTCTAGACCCAACCTTTTTATGAAACCACGGTAAGGTGGGGAGGCGTGCTTATTTTAGAAAAAAGCAAATCTTCTGCCTCTTCTTCTTTTTCATCCTCTGAGGAGTTCATCACTTCCTCTTCTAGGGTTACGCTTGCCTGTTGTGCAAAACGATCCTGAATAAGAGCAAAAAATTCTTCATCCACCACAGCGTAGGAAAGCACTAAGGCCGCCATCACATGTTCTGGTACGTGATCTCCTGTCATTTCAGGAAAAGATAGGTCCACATGGCCGTCTTCTTTAAAGATGAGTGCGACGTCATTCTCACCTATAGCAATTGATTTCCTGTTTCCTGCTAAATTTTCAGCCATTTATGGGGGACCTACCTGTTCTGTTTTCTTTCTATCGCCTAAAAGTTAACAAAAAGTTAACGCTTTAACTTTCCATTTTTTTTAATAAGTTTTTTTTGTGATTTCACAGTTATGAATTTTGTTCAAACAGTCTAAAAATCCCCTAGCCAGAGGAGTAAGGATGTTCTATAAATTAGGGAGTATAAAATTAGAAAAAAGGTGTATTTCATGGCTGGTTCCGTTAACAAAGTAATTCTTGTGGGTAATTTGGGTCGCGACCCAGAAATTCGTCACTCTGCTGATGGTATGAAAATCGTCCAACTTTCCGTTGCAACGTCTGAGTCCTGGAAAGATAAAACATCTGGCGAGCGTAAAGATAAAACAGAATGGCATCGTGTCGTTGTGTTCAATGAGCGCTTAGCCGATGTCTGTGAAAAATATCTTCGCAAGGGCTCAAAGGTTTATCTTGAGGGGCAGCTCCAAACACGTAAATGGACAGACCAACAAGGTCAAGAAAAATACACAACAGAAGTTGTTTTACAACGTTATCGCGGAGAACTAACTATGCTTGATGGTAAAAGCGGAGATAGTGATTCCATGGGAGAAAGCTCTTTTGGTGGTAGTTCTAGCAGCAACTTTGGTGCCCCTAGCCGACAAGCCTCTGCTCAAGCCGCCCCAGATCTCTCACAAGAACTAGAGGATGATATCCCCTTTTAAAGACTTATTCTTCTATTGTTTCCTAGAGATTAACCAACGTCGTAGAGGCCTTTCGTGAACGCAGAAAACACACTAACAAAAGACATTATCAGTGTTTCAATTGAAGAAGAGATGAAAACCTCTTACCTCGATTACGCCATGAGCGTTATCGTCTCACGAGCCTTGCCCGATGTACGAGATGGCCTAAAACCTGTTCATCGCCGTATCCTACACTCAATGAACGAGTCTGGCTTTGACTTTAACAAGCCCTACCGCAAATCTGCCCGTGTGACCGGTGACGTTATGGCGAAGTATCACCCCCATGGTGATATGGCCATTTACGATGCTATGGTTCGTATGGCCCAAGATTTTTCTTTGCGGGTGCCATTGATTGATGGCCAAGGTAACTTTGGCTCTATGGATGGTGACCCTGCAGCGGCCTCCCGTTATACGGAAGCACGCCTTGCAAAAGTTGCGCGCTCGTTGCTGGATGACATCGATAAAGATACCGTTGATTTCCGCCCCAACTATGATGAGAGCGAGCACGAACCTATTGTCTTGCCAGCACGCTTTCCCAATATCCTCGCCAATGGTGGTAGCGGTATTGCTGTTGGTATGGCCACAAACATCCCTCCTCATAACTTAGGCGAGCTTTTAGATGCGTGCTGCGCTTATGTAGAAAATCCAGATATTACCGTTGAAGGTCTCATGGAGCACGTCAAAGGACCTGACTTCCCAACGGGTGCTCTGATTTTAGGGCGAGCTGGTTTAACCTCTGCTTTTCATACGGGGCGCGGTTCGGTAATGATGCGAGGCAAAACCCACTTTGAAGAAGTTCGCAAAGATCGCCACGCCATCATTATTACAGAAATTCCCTACCAAGTGAATAAAGCGCGCATGGTTGAGCGCATGGCTGAAGTCGTTAAGAACAAAGTCATTGAAGGCATTTCTGACCTTCGCGATGAATCTGACAGAGATGGTGTTCGCGTTGTGGTTGAGCTTAAACGCGATGCCGTTGGCGAAGTGGTTTTGAACCAACTCTTCCGCCACACGCCTCTACAAACTTCTTTTGGCGTGAACATGTTGGCCCTTGACCAAGGGCAACCCAAACTGATGAATCTCCGTGATATCATCAAAGCCTTTATTGAATTCCGTGAAGAAGTCATTGTCCGCCGCGTCAAGTACGAGCTTGCGAAAGCCCAACGACGCGCTCACATCTTAATTGGTCTGGCCGTTGCTGTTGCTAATATTGATGAAATCATCGCTATGATTAAAGGGGCCAAAGACCCTCAGGCTGCGCGAGAAGCTTTACTTGGCCATAAATGGCCTTGCGATTCTGTTGCGCCTTTAATTGAGCTTGTGAACGAGCCTGGTCATAAAATTGATAACGGCACGTACCGTTTATCCGAAGCCCAAGCCCGCGCCATTCTAGAATTAAAACTCCATCGCCTAACAGGCCTTGAGCGCGAAAAAATCGCCAATGAGCTCGAAGAAATTGTAGCGCAAATCAAAGACTACCTCGAGATTCTAGCCTCCCGCGAACGCATCTTTGGCATCATGACCGATGAATTCCTAGAAATTAAAGAGAACTTCGCCACGCCAAGACGCTCTGAAATTGCGGACATCGAGCTGACCATTGATATGGAAGACCTGATTCAAAAAGAAGATATGGTCGTAACGGTCAGCCAAAATGGCTATATCAAGCGAGTTCCTTTGGCGACGTACCGTGCGCAAAAACGCGGCGGTAAAGGTCGCTCTGGCATGTCTACCCGTGATGAGGATGTGGTCAGCGAAATCTTTGTGGCCAATACCCACACCCCTATTTTGTTCTTTACCAACAAGGGCATTGCCCATGTGATGAAGGTCTATAAGCTTCCCTTGGGGTCACCAACCTCCCTCGGTAAAGCCATGGTAAATCTTCTTCCCATCGATCAAGACGAGAAAATTTCGACTATTATGCCCATCGTTGGCGAACCTGAAGTTCTTGAAAACAAGAGCATTATTTTTGCAACAAGCTCTGGTAATGTGCGCCGAAATGCCCTTGAAGACTTTTTGAATGTACGTGCCAACGGTAAAATCGCCATGAAATTAGAGGGTGATGAACAACTTGTAGCCGTTAAAATGTGTAATCCTGATCAGGACATTTTACTCACCACCTTAAAAGGAAAGTGCATCCGCTTTAGCATTGAAACCTTACGGGTCTTTGCAAGCCGGAATTCAACAGGTGTGCGGGGTATCAAGCTTGCACCTAAGGATGAGATTATCTCTCTTTCTATCCTTAATCATGTGACATTTACCATGGAAGAACGCGATTCCTACCTCCGCCTTTCTCGCCAAAAACGCGGCGGTGATGAAGAAGCTGGAACCGATGAATCTAACGAAATAGGTAGTAATGCCCTTCTCTCTCCAGAGCGTTTTGACGAACTCGAAGCCCGTGAGCAATTCATTACAACGGCTACAACAAAAGGCTTTGGAAAACGCACCTCTGCCTATGAATATCGTGTCAGTGGTCGCGGAGGCCTTGGTATTTCTAACATGACTTTAACATCGAAAAATGGTGATGTTGCGGGATCCTTTATCACGGCTGAAGGCGATGACCTTGTGTTGGTTACAGATGCTGGTAAGCTCATCCGCTTTACCATTGATGATGTGAGAATTGCGGGACGTTCCACCCAAGGTGTTACGCTCTTTAGAGTTGCTAAAGATGAGACCGTTGTCTCTGTCGCCCGTATTGCAGCCGATGGCCTTCAAGACGAAGAGACCGATGAAGAAGAGGAGGCAGACAGCGCATCTACTGAGGATTCTGCGGTAGCTGATGATCAGACAACGGCTGAGGCTGAAGATGAGACTCAAGAGACCGACGCCTCTGAGGATTAACCTCCCGACGTTTCAATATCCTTAAAAACGCAAAAACCTCGCTAAATGCGGGGTTTTATTTTGCTCTTTTAAAAGGAACTTGAATCAGTTAACTTAGTGGAAAATAAAGAACACCATCGGCTTTACAGAGAGATTTCAAACCAAGCTCAGCCCACGTTTTTGGCCTTTGCACTCTCCTTTTATGCACTCAAACACAAAGGACCTTAGATTATGGACACATGGAATTATTTTAATATTTTAGGAGTACCAGCTTCCATTATAGCATTGTATGTATTCTTATATGGCACACCAAAAAAGAGACTCATTGAGATTTTGAAATATAAATTAAGTATAGAAAAACATGAAAAAAGGTTGAAATTCATTCTTCGCAACTACAAAACAAAAAAACATCTCGTTCAAAACCCTCACCTCCGTACTGCTACAATGATACTAGATAATATTCGCATAATTCCTATTACACTTTTTTTTATTGCGATAGTAAATTATGCAGCATATGACTTATACACATCCTTCTCAAAGATTTTTGAACATTATGTAACACCCCATGAAATTATTTTCATAGGGATGATGATTACACTTTTTTCCTCAATGGTATTTATAAAACTCCCCTTTGGAAATATTGCCCCACTTTATCACTTCAAAACATTTCACGAACAAACAGTTTGCGAGATATACAATACATTGAAAAAGGTCAAAAACACCCCTGATCTTACAAAAGACGAAATTGAAAGCATCCATAAAATTGCCCAAACCTGCTTAGAAGATGAGTTCCCTGAAAATGAACTCACAGACCTTGGGCTCGCGTCTCATTTTACCACTTACAATTATCCAAAAGTTGTGGAAAAAGAAATGAAGAAAAAGAATTACAATTTTGAAACGGATAAAGTTGCCCTGGTTGGCTTGACAGAAAGGCTATTAGAAAAATATAAAGACAACTCAACTACTCCTCATGCTGCCTAAGGGCGCGCTTGAGAGCTTCTATATCCCTTCAAATGCGAGGTTTTCAATGGGCCTGCTTTCGGAGGTTTGACATTTAGAACCCTCTCTATAAACAGGGGGGGTAGTATTTCCCTCTCTATAATAATCATAGACAATTAAAAAACCACACCACATAATAGTATTATCATACTTTCAAAACAGGGAGATTTACATGCTTAATAACGCATTTAAAAAACGATTAATTCGTATACGTCCGGAAGCGTGGT
>DOCA01000080.1 GCA_003503995.1 Holosporales bacterium | reverse complement strand
CAGCCCTTACAAAAAGGTTCTAGTTTAGGAAAGAGTGATCGACGACTATGTCTTATGGTTTTGGGACAAATAACGGCGTTTGGAACCTTTTTAGAATGATTATTAAAGAAATTCCTTGACTTGTTTGCCTAGAAGCCGTATTAATCAACTGTTTTATAAAGATGCGCCTGTCAGTGATACCTTTTCATTGATAAGGAAGCATTAGAAAAACGTCAGTTGGCGAGGGTTCGCTCACTGGCGTATTTTTTGTGGGGTGTGTTTTTACCCTCTATTTTAAAAATAGGTAGATAGTTACGACTCATGTTTAAAAACCTAAGTGATCGCCTCAATGGTATCTTTTCTAAGCTCACAAAACGTGGTGCTTTAAGCGCAGAAGATGTAAATGCTGCAATGCGCGAAGTGCGCATCGCCTTGCTTGAGGCCGACGTCGCGCTTCCCGTTGTGAAGGACTTTATTACTCAGGTTAAAGAACAAGCTATTGGTCAAGATGTCATTCAAAGTGTGACGCCAGGGCAAATGGTCATCAAGATCGTCCATGAACATTTGATTAAGGTTTTGGGCGGTGATCAAGAAGGCGGAAACGAGCTTAATTTAGCGGCTGTGCCACCTGTTGTGATCATGATGACCGGCCTTCAGGGCTCTGGTAAGACAACGACCACAGCAAAGATTGCAAAGTACCTTAAGGACAAAAAGAAGAAAAAAGCCTTGATGGTTTCAACGGATATTTACCGTCCGGCGGCTCGAGAGCAACTGGAAACTTTAGGTAAACAAGCGGGTGTCGATACTCTCGAGATCATCCAGGATGAAAAGCCTTTAGACATCGTTAAGCGCGCTCAAGAGCGTGCACGCCTTGAGGGCTTTGATGTTCTTTTTATTGATACCGCTGGACGTTTGCACATCGATGATGACCTTATGGATGAGTTGGTTCAAATCCGCGACCTTACGAAGCCAACAGAAATTTTGCTCGCCGCTGATGCGATGACGGGGCAAGATGCCGTTGCTGTCGCTAAAACCTTTCAAGAGAAAATCGGTGTGACTGGCATCATATTATCTCGTGTAGATGGTGATGCGCGAGGTGGGGCAGCTCTTTCCATGCGCCAAGTTACTGGGTGTCCCATTAAGTTTGTGGGCGTGGGAGAGCGTATTGACGAGCTAGAAGTTTTTCATCCTGATCGTATTGCGGGACGTATTTTGGATATGGGAGATGTCGTGTCTCTTGTTGAAAAAGCTGCAGAAGCTATTGACCAAGACGAAGCCGAAGCCCTTGCAAAAAAGATGCAAAAGGGAGCCTTCACCCTTGATGATATGGCAACCCAATTGGGACAAATCTCAAAAATGGGTGGCATGAGCGGCTTGATGGGAATGATGCCTGGCATGGGAAAGATTAAAGATAAAATTGGTGAAGCTGGTATAGATGACAGCATGGTTGCACGCCAAGTTGCAATCATCCGCTCTATGACAAAAAAGGAGCGCCAATTTTATAAACTGTTAAACGGCTCGCGCAAGCGGCGTGTAGCCGAGGGATCGGGAACAAGTGTTCCTGAAGTTAATCGCTTGCTTAAGCAATATAAAGATATGATGCTGGCAATGAAGCGTTTTAACAAGATGGGTAAAAAAGGGTTGATGCGCCAAGGTATGGCCGGCCTTTTGGGACCTAAAAGATAAAATAATTAAACAACTGACTGACTAAATGGAGAAAATATTATGGCAGTAAAAATGCGTCTTGCCCGTCACGGAGCAAAAAAACGTCCTTTCTATCACATCGTTGTGGCTGATGCCCGCATGCCTCGTGATGGTCGTTACATCGAGCGTGTTGGGTCTTATAACCCAATGGTTCCAAAAGACCACGCAGAGCGTCTTGTTGTAAAAGAAGATCGCATTAAACATTGGATTTCAACTGGTGCGCAACCAACAGACCGTGTTGCTCGTTTTCTAGCGAACCTCGGCTTAGGACCGAAAGTAGAATATAGAGAGAGTCCAAAGCGTTCCCTTCCTAAGGCAAAAGCACAAGAACGCCTTAAAGAAAAAGAAGAAGCTAAATTGAAAGCTGTTGAGGATGCTAAGGCTGCCAAAGAAGCTGAAATTGCTGCTGCGCAAGCCGCTAAGGAAGCCGCAAAAGCCGCTGCTGAGGCACCTGCAGCTGAAGAAGCAAAAAGCGAATAGGGTATATAAGGAAGCAGGGACCTCAAGAATTTTTTGGGGCGCCCTTTTTTCTTCTTGCAGCTTAAATTATAGTTGATTGGTTTTGCGTGTACACGAGGCGTCAGCGACAACGCCTATTCTTATAGGTACGGCGCGCCGTAACAAAATGTAAACGTAAAAAATGATTAACTATATCTATTCTCGTAAAGTGATGTGTCGTTATGGTTGACTCTAAGCCACCCTTAAAACTTGTTAAGACCCAAGCCTCTAAAGGTGAAGAGCGATGGGTATGTCTTGGGGTTATTATGGGAGCTCATGGTATTCAAGGGGAAGTTAAGCTTAAGTCCTTTACTCAGGATCCAAAGCAAATTGGCGCTTATGGCCCCTTGTTTTTGGATAATCATGAAGACAAGCTTGCACTCTTAAAACTACGTTCCCCTAAAGTTATTTCAAGAGAAACGATTTTTGTAGCACGTTTTAAAGAAGTAGAGGATCGGGAAACTGCTCAACTGCTAACAGGGCAAAAGCTTTACGTTTTAAAGGATAAGTTACCAGAACTTGCTGAGCCAGATGCTTTTTATTTCGAGGATTTGATCGGACTTAAGATTTTATCTACAACTCAAAAGGAAGTCGGTCATATTTTAGCTGTCTTTGATTTTGGGGCTGGAGAAATTCTCGAGCTAGAGCTCGAAGGCTATAAAGAGAGTGTGATGGTTCCCTTTCTTAAGGAATGGGTGGCCGAGATCAACGTCGAAGCTGGCTTTTTAGTCTTGGATGCTGCCTATTTAGCCGAGTATTTAAAGCCTTTTAAATCCTCTGATGAAAAGTGGGATGATAAAGCAGACAAAAAGCCTAAGAAAAAGGACGAGACGGAGGATCATAAAAAATGACCTCTGAAAATTCAGCTTTTTCCGTTAAAGTTTTTACGCTTTTTCCTGAGCTTTTCCCTGGTGTTTTAGGAGCCTCCGTTACGGGCCGTGCCCTTGATCAGGGACTATGGGATCTTGAAGCCATTAACCTTCGAGAT
>DOCA01000087.1 GCA_003503995.1 Holosporales bacterium | reverse complement strand
ATAGCCGTCGTCGCTTGTGCCTCCCTCCGGTCATTTGCAGAGGTTCCTAAATCTTTTTGAAAAGACTGTGTGTATTCCAAAAAGTTCAAAAAATCACTTTTTTGCAGCTGTTTTTTAAAGACAGCTACAGGCAATCCACAGGAATGCTCTACAGAGATAACCTATATCGAACAGGATTTTGATGCAAGAGTCTATAAATTTTTTTTCTCCTTCTTGACTTTGTTGGTCAGGATTGACACACTCATTTTGTTATCTTCCCTTTAAAATCACTTGAGAAAAGGACTTCAAAATGAGCATTATCCTTCCTAATCTACCTTATGCTAAAGACGCGTTGGCGCCTCATATTTCGGCCAACACCTTAGACTTCCACCATGGTAAGCACCATGCGGCCTATGTAAATAACCTCAATGGTCTTATTGACGGCACGGATCTTGCGGGTCGCTCCCTTGAAGACATTATCAAAACTGCTGCAGGAGATGCGTCAAAAGCGGGTGTTTTTAATAATGCAGCACAAATATGGAACCACACTTTTTATTGGCACTCAATGAAGGCCAATGGCGGCGGAAAGCCAACGGGAGACCTTAGCGCAAAAATTGACTCAGATTTTGGTTCTTTTGATGACTTTGTCACTCAATTCAAGCAAGCAGGCGCGACGCAATTTGGTAGTGGTTGGGCTTGGCTTGTGGTTGAAAATGGGACTCTCAAGATTGTGAAAACAGCCAACGCTGAAACGCCTTTGACACAAGCGGGTGTAATACCTCTCATGACTTGTGACGTGTGGGAACATGCTTATTATCTTGATTTCCAAAATCGCCGCCCTGATTATCTTACAACCTTTTTAGATCATTTGGTGAACTGGGATTTTGCAGCAGAGAATCTTGCAAAAGCGGCGTAAGATGTAATATACGACTTTAAAAGGAAGGCCCCAATATTTTGGGGCCTTTTTTGGTGCGTAATCTATAGTGATTTATAACATTGGAGACGTGAAGCTGCCTGTTGAATTTGGTCAATTTGTTGTGGCGGCAAAGGAATATACTTTGCGATGCCCTGATCAAGGGCTTGCTTCATAAGGCAAATACCTTTGTCAAATCCTGAGGGATCTTGTAAATAATAGGCTCCTAAAAACCAATGTGATATGGGGTCTGTGCTTCTTTTTGAAATAAAATAAGTAGCTAACTTTTTAAGTTCATCGTCCTGTTTTGTTGTAAGAAGGTGCGAAAAATAGGGAGTGAAAAGGTCCGAGCGATAGGGAAGATGGCGCGCTACGAGTTGTGCTGTTTCATGCCAGGCTTTTTCGTAACGGGGGTCCGTATCAAAAAGAGGCTTGGTTGTCGGATGATTTGCAAACTTGGACAGGCTATTGAGACTTAAGATGAGAGAGGTAAAGCTGCTGCCTTCAATGATATCCTTTTGAAGGTGTGTAATTATTTTTAAGAGATTTTCTCCAGCTTCCTGTGTTTTAGGGTTGGGGGATTTTGAAAGATAAACAAAAATGTCTGCAGAAAGCCCTTGAACGATTTGTCTTGAGCGATGAGCACCCGTTAAGTGATCGTATAACAGCCATTTTGTAGTTGTTATATCCTCAATTTTTTGAAAAAGATCATTGCCTGGTTTACTGGAAATTTGCTTTGTGTATTGGTAGGCTGAAAGGCCTTGCGCAAGAGAGAAGGTAAAAAGAATCGCTGCCGAAAAAAACGCTCCCATAGGGAGATATTTTTGGATCCATTTATGATGATGTGTTGCTGAAGGTGTTTTTGAAAAAAGGAGGCAGTAAGCTAAGGTTATGGCTATAAGAGTATGAGGGAGTTGGAACCAAAAAATGAGTAGCGTTCCAAGGGTAATGATAAAGACCGTGCCAATGAAGAAGCGTGATTTTTTTAAGTTCGAGATGATTTTATAGTGAAGGTAGCAAAAAAGACAGAAACCCACAAAGCCAAGAGCAAGAAAATATTCAAGAAAAATATTGTGGCTGTTGACTTGGTCTCGGTATACAAACTCCATGGTCGATTGGTGTTTGTCGCCTGTAAATAATTGAAAATCTTGGGTAAGGGTTAGGTTTGAGACCGCTGTACTATTATAGTTTCCCCACCCATTTCCGAAAAGAAAAGACAGTATTTTTGAGAGGGTAATGTCGCCATAAAGGTACTGAATAAAGGTGAATTGCCCAATATGAGCCCGACTAATGAGGCTTGAGAAAGCCGCTGGTAAATCGTCTCTTGCAGCATTCGAGAAGCAAATGAGGAAGGTTAAGGTTAAGAGGCCAGCTCCTGCATAATAGGCAAGTCTTTTTTGTGGGGGGATTGTTTTGAATAAAGGAAGTTTCAGAGCACCATAGGTGAAAAGAGATAAGGCAAGCCCTATGTAGATTGTTGTATTTTTTGCATAAAAAACAATGAGTCCAATGATGAGCGTGAATAGAATATCTAAGGGGAGCTTCTTTGCAAAAGAGGGTCTGACACAAAAATAAATAACACCAAGGGATAAAGCAAAAAAAGTGATGTAATCGGGGAAAAACATCGGTGCCCATTCCCAAAATTTTAAAGAAGGAATTGGTGTGCCAATTGCGCCTAATATGGTGAGAATAGATAAGGATATTGCAACACTTGCCGGGACCCATAAAAGCCATTGTTTTAATTTATATTTTCGACCTACCAGAACAAAGAGCGGAGATAGAAAAAGGAGGCTTAAAAAGGTTGCGATGCCATCTCCTAGTTGGGGGCTTCCAGACCAGGACTGTAAAGGAGCCGTTTGGAATAAAGAAACAGCTGCAGAGAGAATAATAATGGGGATCCAACTCCAAACAACAGGCATAGACCATAAATAGTGAGTTAATTTCTTTTTCTTTTTAAAAAGAATACTATTCCATAGGGCTGCAAGTCCGCCAACAAACCAGAATCCTGCCGTTAGGAGTTCGAGTTGCGTATACCAACCATAGCGAAAGGGAGGTAGGCCTAAAAGAGGAACGCAAAGGGTTAGCGTGAAAAGAAAAATCGTGAAAGCAGAAAAGAAAGTTGGAGGTTGGGCTTGAGAGGTTTTACAAGGTGTACTGTTTGGCGTTGTAGAGATAGAAGAGGGCATATGGTGCACCTGTTTTTTTATATTTTGTATTTGTAGAATAGTTCCCCTCATCCTATCGGAAAATTATATTTTTTCAATGATCTCTCTTTGAGAGGGCGCTTGTGTGATAAAAAAATCACAATTTTGTCTAATTTAATTGGAGATAAATTAGAGGGTTTTGTTTGTAAGGCAAGTGACTTATGTTGTAGGTAGGCACTTGTTTTTGAGGGTGTTTTTTGTTTATGAAATATATGAGGAAAAATAATGAAAAGAAATTTTGTTAAGGCCCTGACAACTTTGGCCGTTGTTGCATCAGCAACACCTGCATTTGCTGAAGGAAATCGTGAGGGGGTAATTTATACTCAAGCGGAGATTGATACGTGGACAGAAGATCAAATTCGCTTTGCACTAAACAATGGGGCTAGATTCCAAGCAGGTGCATGGGTTTACCAAGGCGATAATCTAGTAGCTGCAGCTGCTGGTGATAATGGTGGTTATGTTTATATCGCAGGCGATAGCGTTTATGCGGGTAACACAGCTGGTAACCAAAGCAGCTTGGTTGTAACAGAAGAAAAACTAACACGTGTTTCTATTGCTGCTGTAACAGACATTATCTCTGCACGCCTTGATACGCGTACAGGTCGTAATGGTGGTGCTGGTTCTGCATCTGTTGGTATCCTTGATACGAATGCTGGTGTGAACGGTGGTTCTGTTGATAATCCATTTGGTGTTTGGTCACGTTTTGACTACACACGCATTGATGATTCAACATCTGGCGGTAAGTGGGATGCAAACCTTTGGACATTGGCCCTTGGTGGTGACTACAAGTTCAACGATCGTTTCCTTGCTGGTCTTGCGTTAACTTATGGTTATGTAAGCGGTACAACTGACTTTAACCATGGTAAAATCAAGGGTGATCATGCCTTTGGTGTTGCGCCTTATTTGAATGTTATGGCTGCAAATTGGTTGGACTTTGATGCTATCTTTGGTTACATGCGTGTTAACAAAGATCGTAAGCGTACACCTGTTGGTGGCACAGAAGTAACAGCAAAAACTGATTCTAACCGTTGGTATGGAAGCTTTGCTGGTAATGCTCATAAAGTTATCAACAAGTTTGCTCTCTTAGGTCGTCTTGGTTATACCTATGGCCGCGACAACCAAGATAGATATACTGAAAGCAATGGAGATACTTATGGTTCACAAGATACAACCATTAGTCGCTTGTTCATTCGCTTGCAATCTGGTTATCAAGTTACCAAAGCTGTTACACCTTACATCTTTGTAACCTATGACCACGATTTCACAATGACAAGCACTGGTCTTGATGATGGTATTAACAACGCTGCAACAGGTTATAGGAAGCCAAAACAAGATTCCGATAACTGGTACGGTGTCGGTGGTGGACTTTCCTTCATGGGAGGACGTAACTGGTCCGGTGGTGCTGAATACGGCTACAAAAGAACTAAAGACATTAATCTTCATAATGTTAACGTTCGCCTCCGTTATCAATTTTAATTGATTACCTAGGTCTTAAAAATAGGAAGCAGTGCTCTCGGGCACTGCTTTTTTTATTCTATAAGCCCTTCCAAAAAGGCCCCAGACGTCGTCATTCGCTCCTAAACTATAAGGCATAGGCATCATCGCTCTTTCTGAGAGCGGAACCTTTTCGGAAGGCTATAAGTCATTCCCTGACTATATACCAACAAAATGAGTGAAAGTTTCTTTACAACAGAAAGGAGCAGTGGCGTGATAAAAAGAATTATATCTTGCTCTCTTATGGAGAGATTTATATAGTTTAAGAAAGTTAATGCTTCACTGAGATGTTGTTTTTATGACTAAGGTTTATGGAAAATATTTTACTGTTCTAGTCCTTCTTTTTATTTCTGGTTGTGAAACACGCTATGGAGATCGTTGTCTAGAAACCGTACAAAAAATATCAGCGAAAAACCACTTAATCCCTTACGTTTTTCAAACAAAGCGTCATAAAATTTTTGCCCTTCTTGACTCTCAACAGCAAGGGGGGGCTTCTCAAAAAAAACCAATGGAGTTACATGTTTATATTGAAGGCGATGGTCTTGCATGGGCGTCAAGATTTCATATTTCATTAGATCCGACACCTGTCGAGCCTACAGGATTGACCCTTGCCATGGCTGATCAGACTGCTGCTAAAAAGGTATATCTTGGGCGCCCAGGACACTACATTGAAGATAGTCGCCTTGGGCTTTATAGCTGGACATTTGCGAGATTCTCGGCGGAGACTATTGAGACCTATGATGAGATTATGGATCAATTGCATCAGCTTTACCCAAATGCGCATATATCTTTGTTTGGGTATTCAGGGGGAGCCCTTGTGGCTTTGTTAACGGCTGCCAAGCGCTATCAGCAAGGCAAGCGTGATATTGAGAAGGTGGTGACTTTTTCTGGCGTTCTTGATCATGAAGCTTGGTCAGAGTTTCATGATTCAAGTCCTTTAACATTTTCTCTTAATAGTTCAACTTATCTTAAGGAGTTAGGGCATATTCCCCAGCGTCATTATAGTGGTTTGAAGGACATAATTGTGCCTTTGAAAGTGTCCAGGGCTTATATGCGTTATTTTCAAGGTGTGCCAAGTATTCAATTGGTCCAAGTGCCCGATGTTGATCATTGGCATGGATGGGAAACATTTTGGTCGAAAGAATCTTTAACTCTTAAAAGTGGCCCATGTTTGGAGAATACGACCAGCGGTAGTGCAGAGACAAAGAGTACCAAAAGTTAAGGCTAACACAGGAAAAAAATGTGGGAAAAAGCACATAAGGCCGAGAAAGAGGCACGTCTCAAAACCTTCACAAATACCGCCAAGATAATAGAATGATTTTTTACCTCGGGTATCACTGGTGATGTTATTTTTTGCACAAAGAATGGCATAGGCTAAAAAGGAAGTCATGGCACCAGCCATGGCGAAAATAAGAAAAGCCGCTGGCAGTATAAAGGTCGGTTCATAAAAACAAAAGGCCAAGGGAAGACCAGGGTAGATAATAAAATCCGACATAATGTCGAGGTAGCCCCCAAAATCACTCATTTTTGTTGCCCGCGCAACCCCGCCATCAAGTCCATCACTTACTCTGTTAAGAATAAAGAAAAAACCGCCAAGAGTGGGAGATCCAAAAGCAATGGCAACCATGGCTGCGAGGCCAAATAAAAATCCAATGACGGTTACTGCGTTAGCTGAAATTTTAGTTTTTGCCACTAGGGTACCAACCCTCGTTAGAGGAGGGTCTATGAGGGGGCGGATGTAAGCATCAATCATGGAAAAACTTTTTTGTTAAATTCTTTTTGAGAGAAAAATGGCGAGTTTTGAGGCGCGTTTAATGGCGCCTGTTAACAGAGCGTAGGCAGGTGCTTGCTCTGCGCCGTGGTCCAGGCCAATGTCACGGTGCTCTAGTTCTTCTTGCCGAAATTGCACAACAGTTTTATAGAGCTCGGGTTCGGTACCCATATCTTTTAAGGTTTCTTCTTGGGCTGCATAATGTTCATCGATGGCTTCTTCAACGGCAACGGTACAGGCCATAGCCGCCTTTTCGCCCAAACGCCCTGTAAGATAACCCATGGCATAACCAGCAACGTGCCATAGGGGAGAAAGGGCTGTTGGGCGTACGTGACGGTCTTGGATGAATTTGTCAAAGGTTGCAAGGTGCACGCGTTCTTGTTCTTGCATATGGGCAATTGTTTCTTCGCAAGGAGACCCTTTTAAGGCATCTAGCTGTCCTTGATAAATGCGCACAGCACCATATTCTCCGGCATGATCTACTCGAATCATGGCGTGAACCTTATCCTTTTGGGGTTGGCTATTTGGCGTCATGGCAAGGGGCCTTTTTTTGTTGGCTAAGGGGCGCATAGAGCATCATGGCGATCACCAAACAGGCAAGGGCCGAGAGGAGAGTAAAGAGAGCATTATAGCCCGCCATAGAAATGCCAAAGAGCTCGAAAGCAATTTGATCGCAGGGGATGTGGCCACCTGCCTTGGCAAAACTTGCTTGGAACTGAGCGAAGGTTTGGTTTTGTGTGTTGATTTCAATGCCGCGACAAAGGGCAGGCAGTTCCAAAATTTTCTTTTCCACAAGGA
Source organism: Holosporales bacterium (assembly GCA_003503995.1). Taxonomy (GTDB): domain Bacteria; phylum Pseudomonadota; class Alphaproteobacteria; order Caedimonadales; family UBA9215; genus UBA9215. The sequence goes on along the minus strand of DOCA01000087.1, from coordinate 11,966 downwards.
CTTGATAGGTTGCCGTGCCAAAATTCGCAAAAAATAATCCAGCAGAGATAAAGATCATAGAAATTTGTTTCCGAGCGCTGGGAAGGCAAGTTCCTAAGAGGGCAGCTGCTACTGTGACCATAAAGATATAGCGCTGATAAAGGCATAAAACACATGGCTTGAGGTCAAAGAAATATTCTCCTACATAGGCAGCTCCAAGAGCGCTTATGGAGATGAAGGCAATTAAAAAGAGAAAAAATCGAGGTTTTGAAAAAAGAGAGTTTAGCATCGCTGGCCTAGTATTATATAAGGTATTGCTTCTGTTATGATACATGAACTTTATTCCTTTTTAAAGCTTTGTTGCATTTGGGAGGAATTTTCCATAGGATGGGACTCGTAATTTTTTAGAAAGTTAAGATATGCACCACAAACCCGTTGTTATTCTCTCTCGGCCGACCCTCAGTCAAAACATAGGATCTTGTGCGCGGGCGATGTTGAACTTTGGCCTCACAGAAATGCGCTTGATCGACCCTCAAGCCAACTGGTTAGATAGTGATGCGCGTGCTTTAAGTGCTTCGGCAGATTCAATTCTCGAAAAGGCAGTTGTTTTTAAAACGCCTCAAGAAGCCTTTGCAGATCTGCAAGGTATTTATGCCACAACAGCTCGGCCCCGAGACATGATTAAAGAAGCAATTTCCCCTCGAGAAGCGGCCATTGAGGTTAATGAGTCTATCAATTCTGGTAAGAAAATAGGCCTTTTATTTGGCTCCGAGAAATGTGGACTGGATAATGATGAAATTGCTCTTTGTGATAAAATTATTACCATTCCTTTGAATCCTGATTTTAGTTCTATTAACCTCGCGCAGGCGGTGATCTTAGTTTCTTATGAGATGTATCAAGGTTGCCAGAATGCACCAGCCCGGGATGTTTTATGGGAGCGCGATGATCAAGAGGCACCTCGAGAAGAGTTGTTTGGTTTTTACAAGCATCTTGAGGGCGCTTTGGAAAAGGGGGGATACTTTCAAGTAGACCATAAACGTGAGTTGATGCAACGAAATTTGCGTAACATGTTTTCACGAGCTTCTATGACATCTCAAGAGGTACGGAGCTTGCGAGGCGTTATCACGGCATTGACGCGCTCTGGTGAAGACCTTGGAAAATAAGCATTGACAAAATGGGGTAGTGCGGTATATTGCCCTCACTGATCATTCTATAATTTTGAAGTGGAAAGAAATGACAAAACGTATTCAATCAAAACACAAAATTGACCGCCGTCTTGGTGTGAACCTTTGGGGTCGTGCAAAGAGTCCAGCAAACACACGTAGCTATGCGCCGGGCCCTCACGGACAAAAACGTAAAAAGATTTCCGATTATGGTATTCAATTGCGTGCAAAACAAAAGCTTAAAGGCTATTACGGCGAAATTACAGAAAAGCAATTCCGTCGTACGTATAAAGAAGCTGTTCGTCGTAAAGGTGATACAGGTGAAAACCTTGTGCAACTTCTCGAGCGTCGTCTTGATGCTGTGGTATACCGTATGAAATTGGTGCCAACAATCTTTGCAGCCCGCCAACTTGTGAACCATGGTCACATGAAAGTAAACGGCAAACGCGTTAATATCCCATCCTATCGTGTGCAAGATGGTGATGTAATCGAGCTTCGTGAGCAATCACGTGAAATGGGCTTGGTAATGGAGGCGTTAAAGTCTTCTGAGCGTGAAATTCCCGAATATATTACATCTGAAGATAAAGGCCATAAAGCAACTTATGTGCGTGGGCCAAAGCTTGCTGATGTGCCATATCCCGTTCAAATGGAACCAAACCTCGTGATCGAATTTTACTCACGTTAGGTTGGAAATAATTCTACTAGAAAAGCCTCTGAGAAATCAGAGGCTTTTTTTTATTGTCTTATAGAGCTTTTTTGTTAAAGCAAAAACACCTTTTTTATTATATGCAATGGGAATGGGAGGAGCCTTTCGCCTAACGCTCGGGCATTGCCTTGGGTTTTGTTTTGCGCAGGGCAATTTCACATAAATCTAATTTATGGCGTACTTCTTCTTCGAGATTAGCTTCAACATCTTGCCTCAACTTGTCATTTTTAGGTCGCTCTCGAAGAAACTTTTGGGCTTGGCAGGCTACTTCTGCGGGGTTGCAATAGGGGGCCACAATCCCAGAGGCATTGTGGATAATGGGGCTATTGAGTTTGGCACAGGTTAATCGGTTTTTAGATTCAGCAGCCTTGGCGCTCAGAGGGGTTAAAGCTATCAGTGTAACTGTAAGGGCTTTGTAAAAGCACTTCATTATATTCTCCCATGTAGATGATTTTTTAAAATTATATCATCTTTTTTTAAGAATTCATGGTATAAATTGGCATTAATTTTTAGGGAATTTTTTGAATGCTATCCTACCAACACAGTTATCATGCAGGATGTTTAGCCGATGTGCATAAGCACGCTTTGTTGAGTGTGCTGTTGACGAACTTGATCCAAAAAGAACGCCCCTTGAGTTATATCGAGACTCACTCTGGACGGGGAATTTATGATTTAGATTCTGAGGACTCTCAAAAAACAGGAGAAGCAGAGCAAGGTATAAAAGCTTTGCAAAAAGCAGCCATCTTCCCAAAAGATCATCCTTACATGAGGACGCTTCTAGCTGCACAAAGTCGCAGAGGGCAGAACATTTATTTGGGTTCTCCAGCCTTTGCGAAGGAGATTTTGCGTCCTCAGGATGATTTGTACCTCATGGAACTACACCCTCAAGAAATCAAATACCTGCATCGTAATTTCAGAGATGAAAATGTGCACATTCATTTTCGTGATGGATATGAGGGAGCACTTGCCATAGCCCCACCAAAAGCACGCCGAGGGCTAGTGCTTATTGATCCAAGCTATGAAATTAAAACGGAATATCAAGATTGTGTTGCTTTTATTAAAAAGCTGCATCAAAAATGGCCGCAAGCAGTTATCGCCCTTTGGTACCCTATGTTAGAAGCAGGGCTTTATAAGGGCATGGTCAAAGCTCTTGATGATATGCCTTTTCCAAATCGTGACCATCGTTCTTTTCAGTATGCTCACCCAAAGGATGTCTCAGGGCTTTTTGGCACAGGACTTTACCTTATCAATACGCCTTGGGGTGTTAACTCACAGTTTGATGAAGTTGAAACTCTATTAAAATCTTTTGTTGAAGGGTAAGGCTAGAAGGGCCAGCAAAGTGAGCCTCTTTCCCGACGGAAAGTCCGTTAATCCAATGGTCATGTTGAGATGCCCTGCACGAGGCTGTGCTTTATAAGTTCTAAAAAGCCAATCCCACCAAGGAAGATTAAATCCAAAATTACTGTTTGTTTCCTTTGGAAGAGTTGAATGGTGCACGCGATGCATGTCTGGTGTGACAACAATGAGACGCAAAAATCTATCAAGGCCTTTTGGCAGCTTAATATTGCTGTGGTTAAAAAGAGCTGTCCCATTTAAGAGAATCTCAAAGGCGATGACGCCAGCTGCAGGCGCGCCGAGAAGGCCAATGGCTAGAAGTTTTAAGCACAAAGAGAGAAATATTTCCACGGGGTGAAACCGTACGCCGCTTGTCGTATCCAAGTTAACGTCTGTATGATGCACCCGATGCAAGCGCCACAAAAGAGGAACGTGATGAAAAATCACATGTTGCCCATAGATCACAAGGTCTAAGAAAATGAGAGTTAAAAAGAAGGTCCAAAGAGAGCCAAGGCTCAGCCAATGGAAAAGGCCCCATGGGTGATCTTGGAGAAATAGAGCAAAAGAGACAGGTAAAAGGGCGAGAGGGAGAGCTGATAGCAGTCGAATCATTAAGGTGCTAAGAACAGCCATGCCCATATTGGAAACCCAACGCGTTGTTTTTTTAGCTGTATTCGGTCGATAGGGGATGAGGCCCTCTAGGCTAAGCATGACCAAGAGAATAAAAATAAAGGAGCCAATCCTAAGGAGGGGCTCATTGGAGAGGAGTAGGGGACTTATCGTACTGTTCATTATTTCGCCCATTATCGTCCCCATGGATTTTCTATATTATTTGAACTTGTACATGATCCGTACCAAAACAGCCCCATAGTTTGGTTTGACCCTGTGGGGTAAGTCTTCATTGTCCTCATCTGGTCTATGAATAGTATGTGATTTAAAGAAAGTATAATTGTACTCAATACCCCATGCCAAATTTTTCACAATGTTCCCTTCAAAACCAACTGCTAGTTTCAAACCCGGAAGAGTGCGTTTTTTTTGAAAATCTATGGGAAGAGTGTTGATGCTAGATTTAAATTCCCAGAGCCCAAAGGCAACCCCTAATTTACAATATCCCATGAGTGAATTTGATTGATAGCCAGTTCTTAGTAGCACGTCAAAAGAGCTATTTAATTTTTGGCGAATTGTGTCAGTTTGTTGGGGCGCTACGGTCGCTGTTGTACGCGTTTCAGTGCCTTTAATGCCTGATAGGGCTGCGTTTGTTTCTAAGCCAAGGATGAAATTTTGCCCCATTGTAAGGTCGTATCCTAGAAAAAGACCACCAAGAGCACCGTGGAATCCAAAATTGCTTTCTTGAGGAATTGGACTGATTGTGAGGTTGTTGTAATTAGAAACGGTGTGCGCGTGCCCATGTCCATATCCAGCTTGAATGCCTGCTGTAAAAGTGGCGTGGGCATTTTGATGTAAAACAGTTAAAAGGGCTGTAATAATCGAGAAGAAAGCAGTTGTTTTTGGGATCATGTCTATTAATCTCTTATTTTCTATAAATTTTATCATAAACATAAAATAAATAAAAACATTAAAACATTGAGTTTTTGACATTTTGTCATTATATATTACGTATTTATAAGATATTGGGTGTTTCTATGAGTTTAAGTAAGTTTTTTTTGTTTGTTCTATTAGGTGGTATTTTTGCGAATATTTCTTATGGCAGTGATTTAGGGCAATGCTCTTTGGCTGAATTAATTCAACTGCAGAAGGCTCGGCCTCATAAGGTGGCGCTTTACCTTCCTCACATTTTAGAGAAATGCTGCGAAGGGCATGTCTGCACAAATCATGACCATGATAATTACGATTTTTTGACAGCTCAAGTGGAGCGTCTTGGATTAGAAAATAATGGGTTGACCGAAGATCTTGTGAGAACTCGTTTGGCTCATGATGAACTAGAAGCCCAACTTTTAACCTCTCAAGGTAATTTAGAGAATGCAAGGCGAGATCTTTTGCGCGCTACAACCCGAGTCGAAGAACTTGAGGAAGAAGGAGCGCAATTGAGACTAGATTTTGACGGTACTGAGAGGGCAAGAGCGGCACTTGACCATGATCTTGAGGAAGCTCGCTTAGCCCAGACGGATCTTGCAAGACAATTAGCAGAATCTGAAGAGGCTCATACTGACCTTGCAGAGCGTTTAAGAGAATCTGAGGAAGCTAATGCACGCCTTGTTCATGAGCTTGGTGTCGTGAGAACGGCTAACACAGATCTTGAAGAAAGATTAGAAACAGGGGAAACAGCTATTGCTGATCTGGAAAGAAGATTAGAAGAGTCCGATGAGGCTCGTGCCGAGCTTGAGAGGCAAGGAGAATTGTTAAGAGCTGCACGTGATGAACTTTCAGAGAGAGTTAATATTTCTGAGTCAGCTAGGGTAGAACTGGGGCAAACTCTTGGGGAAAGAGTTAATGTTTCTGAAGAAGCTCGCACAGAACTTGAACAAAACCTTGAAGTCGCAAGAGCTTCCGTTACAGAGCTTGAAAGAAGATTAGAAGAATCTGTAGTCGCGAGAGCAGAGCTTGTAGAAGAGTTGGACGCCCTGAAAGTTGCTCGTGCTGATGTGCTAAGGCAATTAGATGAATCTGAGGAGGCTCGTACTGATCTGGAAAGAAGGTTAGAAGAATCTGAAACAGAGAGAGCAGAGCTTGTAGAAGAATTGCAAGAGTTGAAAGTTTCCCATGCTGACCTTGAGAGAAGATTAACTGAATCTGAGGAAGCTTGGTCTGAACTTGAAAGGCGTTCAGCAGAAGTTGGTACTCAAAATGAGATCCTTTGTGAGCAATTGGAAGCAGGTCTTTCTGAAAAAAGGGCACTCTTGACAGAATTGGAGGTCAAAGAAGAACTTGTTGCGCGATTGACAGAAGATAAAGCCGTGCTGGTTGAGCAATTGCGCCAAGCACGCCTAAATATTGCAAGTTTAAGTGAGGAACTTGAGGCGTTGCGTGCTCAGGTACATATTGCACAGGAGCGGGAAGCGCTTTCTTCAACAGATTTTGGGGTGAAAGCTTTTGCTAGATCTTGGTGCACACCAAAAGTATTGCTAACCCTTAGTGCCGTAGGATTTGTTGCCTATGACGCGTGCATTGGGAGTTTATCCACGGATACGCTACCTATTGGCATCGATTTTGTTTATCTAGATGGGCATATCATCCGCAACACGACAACAACAGTTATGGGATATTTCCTTGGTATTTCAACATATAGTAGTTGAAATATATTTTTAAATACCATGTGTGTATTGAGAGTTTTTTATTGGAACTTTTTAGTTATGAAGAAGATTTTTATTGTATTAGCGAGTGTTTTGTTGATTCTCCCAATGATGGGAAAAGTCTGTGAAGCAACACATCAATTAGATGATTATATGCCAGATCGAGGTTACGGACCCATGAGTCGTGAGAACCTTGGCCGTATTAAAGATGAGTATGATACGTTACAGGCTCAAAATCAAAGGCTGCTTGCACACAATCAAGCTTTAGCAATGCAAAATGCAAACCTTTTTGATTTGCTCTCTACTCAGCAAAAAGAGTTTATTGCTCTTTCCATTGTAACAGGTGCCGTTGGTTTTTTGACTGGTTATTATTTTGGGTATGACGCTGGTTATGAAATGGGGTATTCAGCAGGTCTAGGTGCTGCTGTGCCAACCCTATGTGAAGTGGCTAAACCTATTATTCGCACGGTTTATAAGAACGTCACAGAATATATTCCATTTTATCGAAATGTTACAGAATATGTGCCCTGCAATGCCACAAAGACTGTTTATTTACAACCTGATCATTTGATTTTGAACGCGCAGCCTTTTGTAACAGTGCGACGGAGCCTCATCGGTAGTCTGTGGTCAAAGTTTACGGGATAATGATTAAGAGCTGTCTTAATTCTTGACGATGGCCTTTAGGTGCGGTATAAGATATCCACATATTAAATTTTAAGTAGGATCAAACCATGGCAAACATTAAGTCTGCAGAAAAAAGAAATCGTCAAAATGTTGAGCGTCACGCGCGTAATCATGCTCGTACATCACGTATCCGTACGTTTCTTCGTAAAGTTGAAGAAGCTTTAACGGGTGGTGATAAAAAGATTGCAGCTGAGGCTCTTCGCGTTGCGCAACCAGAAATACAACGTGGCGTGACAAAAGGCGTTTTGCGTAAGAAAACAGCGTCTCGTAAAATTTCAAGACTTGCTGCCCGCGTAAAAGCCCTCGCATAAGCTATAAAAGATCTGACGTAACCTTAAAGGATGTGAAAGCACCCTTGGGGAAGCTGTTTTTCTTTTATAAGCTTTAATATATTGGTATAAAAAGAATAAAATGACAGCGCAAAAAGCTTATGACAGTGATGTAAAAATAAAGGAAGATAAGGCGCCATTAACGGCGTCTCAAGATTCTTTTAGTGAGCTTTGGAATTCCCTTAAATCAACTTTTCCTAAACTATTCGGCGAAGCCACTTATAAAAGTTGGCTTTCTCCTCTTGCTTTTAAAGAGTTCTCTGGTGGTCGTTTTGTGATTGCTGCGCCGACAGCTTTTATGCGAGACTGGGTTTCTACTAACTGTTCTAAGAAAATTCTTGAACTCCTTCAATCATTAAATCCCATTGTTTTGCAACTAGATATTGTTGTTGATAAAGCCTTAAAAATTGAGAAAATTGCTGCGACAACCCCTAACGGGGCAGGAGCGATGCTCTCGTCGCCGTCCATTGAGGATGAAGTTATTGGATCACGGCTTGAACCCCGCTATGTCTTTGAAAATTTTGTCGTAGGGCAATCCAATGAGTTGGCTCATGCCGCTGCTCTTCGGGTAGCTGAGTCCTCACAGGTGCACTTTAATCCTCTCTTTATTTACGGGGGAGTCGGTCTTGGTAAAACCCATTTGATGCACGCTATTGCATGGCATATTAAGACCTGCCACCCAAAGCGCCGAGTCGTTTATTTATCTGCTGAAAAATTTATGTATCAATTTATTCGGGCGTTGCGTTTTAAGGACATGGTTTCTTTTAAAGAGAAGTTTCGTTCCGTTGATGTTTTGATGATTGATGACTTTCAATTTATTAGCGGCAAAGAATCAACCCAAGAAGAATTTTTCCACACCTTTAACGCCCTTGTGGATCAAAACCATCAGGTCATTATTTCGGCGGATAAATCCCCAACGGATTTACCAGGCCTTGAAGAGCGCATGCGTTCGCGCCTTGGCTGGGGATTGGTTGCAGATATCCACCCTACGACCTATGAATTGCGCTTGGGGATCTTGCAATCAAAGACCGAACAACTTAAAGCAAATATCCCTGTTTCCGTTCTTGAATTTTTGGCCCATAAGATCGCCTCGAATATCCGAGAGCTTGAGGGGGCTTTGAATCGTATTGTGGCCCATGCCAGCCTTGTTGGAGGGTCTATTACTGTTGAGTCAACTCAGCAGGTCTTGCGGGATATTTTGCGGGCAAACGACCGTCGGGTGACCATCGATGAAATTCAACGCAAAGTCGCTGAGCACTACCATATTAAAGTTTCTGATATGCATTCGGCAAAGAGGACTCGCACCATTGCGCGTCCCCGCCAGGTTGCTATGTATCTCTCCAAGGCTTTAACAGAGGCCTCACTGCCAGAAATTGGTCGGAAATTTGGCGGACGAGATCATGCAACGGTTATGCATGCAGTTAAGAAAGTCAAAGAGCTTATGCAAGAAGAGCGCTCTTTTGGCGAAGATGTTGACCTCCTCCAAAAAATGCTCCAGTCTTAGAAAGTTTATTCAAACTATAGTAGTCCTAGAGGCTTTTTGAAAAGACTATATATAAAATTCAAGGTTAGCAATTCATCCCTGCGGCGAAGCCTGAAGACCAAGCCCATTGGAAATTATAACCGCCAAGCCAACCCGTCACATCAACGACTTCACCGATGAAATAGAGGCCAGGCACTTTTTTGCAAGCCATTGTTTTTGAAGACAGCTCGTTTGTATTCACACCGCCAACGGTTACCTCAGCTTTTTGGTGCCCTGCACTATCAACGATCTTGACTTTAAAATTATGAAGTCTTTCTGCAATTACTTTCAAGCTTTCTTTTTTAAGATCAGTGATGCTTTTATGATAGTCAGGTGTTGTCGCAAGACTTTCAACAAGGCGGTTGGTGAGGTGTGCTTTCAGATAGTTTGCTGGCGTTTGTTTGTTGTTTTTATGAACGGTAAACTCTTGGGCTAAATCAAGATCGGGAAGCAGATTTATAATGATTTCCTCATCTTTAAAAGTCTCAAGATAGGAAGAGATCTGTAGAATTGCCGGCCCACTCAAGCCTTTATGGGTAAACAATATATTTTCACGGAAGTTTGTTTTTTTGTGGGAAACCAGAGAATCGTTCGAGAGTCCCGTGAGAGAAGAAAAAAAGGGTTTGTCTTGGTCAGACACAAAGAGGGGAACCAGAGCAGGGCGAGGGGGGATAATGTTCAGGTCAAATTTTTTGGCAACACGATATCCAAAATCACTGGCCCCGATTTTGGGAATGGCTAAGCCACCGCTTGCGATGATCAAGGACTCGCTTTGGAAAAGGTCAGTTTCAGTAGCCAGTTCAAAGTGCTCTTTTTTTGTAACGCTGCTGATATGGCAATTCATCTTTATTTCAACATGACTTTCCCGGCACAAATCTAGAAGCATTTTAATGATTTGCTTGGCTGAGCCGTCACAAAATAACTGCCCCAGTGTTTTTTCGTGGTAGCTAATGTGGTGTGATTCAATAAGTTTGATGAAGTCGTGTTGCGTAAAACCAGCGAGGGCAGACTTCATGAAGTGGGGGTTTTGAGAGATATAATTTTGAGGTGATGTGTGTAAATTTGTAAAATTACATCGGCCTCCCCCCGAAATTCTTATTTTCTCTCCAACCTTATCTGTGTGCTCAATGAGAAGAACTTTCCGCCCTCGAGCACCTGCTTGATTAGCTGCCATGAGACCCGCCGCACCCGCACCGATAAGCACGACATCATATTTGGTCGTCTTTTTTGTCATGAACGACCTCTGTATCTATATTTTTAAAATTTTTATTGCCAAAAGAGCATTATGCAAAGGGGATTGGCAAGCTTGAGTATTTTCTCTGCGTTTAAGCTAAGCCGCTTTGACTAGGGGGATTATGTTTAAGTTTGCTAAGAAAGTCAATGAAACAACAGGGAGCGTTCTAGAAAGAGGCTTAAGTCAACTGATCTTTCAAATTAGCGACTGTTGCGCCTTGTTGCCCTTTGTAGCGACCTTGTGTGCTTTGGGCAACGGGTTGGTCTAGCTCTGCAAAAAGCAAGGAGCCAATAGCCATGTTGTGAGAGAGGACAATGTGCATATTGCCAGCGTTCTGAATTTCCAGAGTAATGGTTCTGGCATCTTCGTAAAGTCCGTCGGTGACTGCAGCTGTGATGTGAATGTTTAAGCCTAGGCGGGCCAAAGTACTTCTGCCGTCTAAAAACCCACAAAGATTGCGGGGGGTTCTGATGCTTTCTATCGTAGAGCCTAGGATAAATTCTCCTGGTTTGAGGGTGTAGGGTTGATGAGTTAAATCAATGGTTGAATGTTTAATGTCGATGTCTTTGGTGGGGTCAACGGTTTGATCTTCATATTTAATCAGTGTGTGGCAAAGGTGTACTCGGATTGCATTGGGACGTATGTCTTTTTCAGCTGGTTTAGGGGTGATGAATAGGTCCCCTTTTTCTAAGAGGTCTTTAATTTTTATATCGGATAAAAACATATGTTTATTCTCTTGTGGAACGTAAGTCAGTATATCGCACTTTGAGGAATCTCAGAAGGGCGTATTTTATAGAATTTTAGATAGTTTTCTTAGTAGGAAACTTTATCTATAGCACAAGATGCCTGCAAAAAAAAGCTTGTTTTTTGCATGGGTTATCCCTACATAAGTAATAGAGTCTTTTCGTGGGTGAAAAGACCTGCTATGATGAAGACGAAACTGGCTAAGGAAACCTGTACATGGCCTCGAATTCAACAAATCTCTTTCAAACAGCAAAGAGTCTCCCTAAGGGAGTTTGGGCAGTTAGTATCTCGATGATGTTGATTGCTATTTCTACCACAATGGTTTTCTCTATTTCTCCTTTTTTTATTACACAAGTTTTAGGTCTTAGTTTTATATCTCTCGGTATTATGGAAGGTATCTCGGAAGGTCTTTCTTTTTTTGCTAAACTAGCCTCCGGATTTGCCGGAGATTTTTTTAGGCGCAAAAAGCCACCTTTGGTTATTGGTGTGGCGATGGCAACAATTTCAAAACCCATTTTTATTCTTGCTGGTGGCGCTGGAATGATTATGGTCTCCAAAGTGATTGAGCGTATTTCTAACGGTATTATGGCAACACCTCGAGATGCGTATTGCGCTGAAGAAGTGACAGCCGTAAAACGTGGCTCTTCTCTGGGATTAATGATGTCTCTTAAAACCTTTGGATGTGCCCTTGGGTCTTTTATCATTGGGGGCTTGATTCTCTTTACCGATGACTATCGTTTTTTGCTATGGATTGGTTTTGTACCGTGCTTCCTGTCTCTTATTGTGTTGCTTTATTATATGAAAGAAAAGCGCGTAGAAAAGATGGAAGCCCATCCTGAGAAAAAAAGAAGCACCTTGAAAAAAAGTGACTTTAAAGGTTTAAAAGCCCGTTATTGGAGCCTTGTTGTGATTGCAACGATCTTTATGGCGGCGCGTTTTAGTGACGGTTTCTTGATTCTTCGCATGCAAGAGTTGGGTGCACCTAAGTGGCTTTATATGTCAACCATAGGTTTCTTTAA
>DOCA01000102.1 GCA_003503995.1 Holosporales bacterium | reverse complement strand
CGAGTCTCTCAACCGGCACCACTTAAAAATTCCTTACACAGCCTCATAAAACCTTACCACCAAACACTTTCAAGCTTTTCACCCCTAAGATTTCATACAGAATTTCGATCTTTTTCAATCCATCAAAATCTACAGAAATATCCCTGGATTCCGTTCAATTGCCGACAATATGGTGACATTTTTTTGGCGACTTTTATAGACAGGTCTAGGGTTCATCACTCAAACTAAGCTTATAATCACACCTAGAAAGGCTACCCCATGCCCAAACTCACCAAAAGAATTATTGAAGGTATCACTCCCGATCCTCATAACCCCCTAAAGATCTGAGATACAGAAATAAAAAGGCATAGACTTGTTTCAACATAAGCTAGAGGGACAATAATTTAATCCCTACAGAGGATCTGTACCGTCTTCTAAAATAGTGAGATATGATCTGTATACATAGGTCTTATAGGATTCCTCAGTGAACTTTTCTTATATAGCGGCCTGCTTTTCTTTTCATAAACAACCTTTTTAAGTAAACCTTACTAAGAAATCATAGCACTACATCCTTTCTTAGTGAGATCCCTTAAGAAAGGATATATAAAGGCTGGAAAAAATAGCCATACCCATTCACCTCTTCGTCATGAGAGATCTGCCTCCTGGTACTCAAAGACCCGAAGGGCGGCGCGTAGCTGTCAAATGATGCAAATCCAAAAGTTCCACAAGGACCTCCTTGCACAAAAAGGCGCAAAGGTTTTTAATGGGACAAATGGTGAATGAGAGAGAAGAAATTTCAAATGACAGAATCAAAGAACATTGAGTTCTATCAAGATGAAGACGGAAAGCTAAAACTCAACGTACAGGTTGAAGAAGAAACGGTATGGCTTTCTCAAGGTCAAATGGTTGACTTATTTAAACGAGACAAAAGAACTATATCACACCATATAAGCTCCATTTATAAAGAGGAAGAGTTAGAAAAACACCCAACTGTCCGAAAATATAGGACAGTTCAAAAGGAAGGCAGCCGTTCAGTTGAGCGTGAGCAAGATTTCTATAATTTAGATGTGATAATTTCTGTGGGGTATCGAGTGAAATCTAAGCGTGGGACCCAATTTCGAAAATGGGCTTCAGGGATTTTAAAAGATCACCTAATCAAGGGATACACTCTTAATGAAAAGAAACTAAAACAACAAGGGAAAGATTTCCAAGAAATAGCCTCATTAGCAGGAAAGACCTTTGAGAAACATGATCTGGGTTCACCAGAAGCCATCGAGATGTTCTCAATTATTAAGAAATATGCAGGTAGCTTCACTCTTTTGCAAAAATACGATGAGGACGGATTAAAAGAACCACTAGGCAACAAACCATCACAGGAACTCACCATTGAGGTAGCAAGGGAGCTCATCGCCGACTTAAAACAAAACCTCATAAAAAAGGGGGAAGCCACTCCCCTCTTTGGCAACGAAAAAGATAACTCCTTCGAAGCTTTAATCGGTAATATTGAACAAACCTTTGGCGGACAATACCTCTATGAAACCATAGAGAAAAAAGCCGCGCACCTATTATATTTCATGGTTAAAGACCACCCTTTTACCGATGGAAACAAACGATCTGCTGCTTATATATTTCTGGCATATCTCGCTAAGAATGAACTTTTATATAAGGGTGGCTCATCGTCAATCAATGAATCAGGTCTTGTAGCTATCACCCTCCTCATCGCAGAAAGCGATCCAAAGCAAAAAGAGCTTATGGTTAAATTGGTACAGAATCTTCTTTAAAAAAGATTCACGAAGACATTTCTAAATTTCTTTGACACTTTTTACATTTCAGAGCCCCTAAACATTCAGGGGTAAATCCCTTTCGAAATAGTGTAGTTAAAAAGGAGAATAATACATTTTACATTGACCCAAAGGTCTAAAAAGGTGCAAGGTTCTTTTTAATGCCCCCTAGGGTTTATGACCTCAACTTGGAAAATATTTTAAATTATGCTTAATAGTGAACCTGAAACAAATCTCTCGATGATTCTTGAAAAAATGCAATCTCATCCTTTGAATATCGATAGGGCGGGGAAAAGCCCTTGGGAGTCTTTTATTTTTAAAAGAATTGTTCAGCTCTCAGGGGATATTTGTCTTCTGGATGACAAGCAATCTGCGGCCTCCATCCCGATGATTTTCCGTGCTATTTTTGAAGCGCAGGTTGACCTGTTCCTGATCCTTGAGGATAAAAACTACTGTAAATTACTTGACTATCAAGAGCTAAAGCAAAAATTGAAAATTCAGACTGACGCTGATTTATTGGCGTATGGGATAGAGAAGGTTCAGGGGTCTCAGCTGAAAAAAGATAAAATAAGAGTGAGAGACTTAGAGGAGAATGATCCTGAATACGTCAAAGGGTTTAATTTTCAACGGAAATTAGAAATTGCTTTCGATGGAGCAGAAGAAACTTGGGAGGAACTCTATGTGATCTATAGAGTGATGGCTAACTATGTTCATGGCATGGCCTATAACCAAAAGGAACTCATTAAAATGAATAAAAAGTGCATGGGTTTCTTGGTTGTGCTCTTAGAATCAACGCTGGAACGCGTGACGCCTGAATAAACCGAATTATTTTATGACTGAGTTTACCCACAAAATTAACGATCAAAATATAAGTGTCCGCCTTTGCCTAAACAAGAGGTCAAAACGGATGAGCTTGCGGTTTGATTCTATTAAAAACGTTTTAAACCTAACAGCTCCGCCACGCACTTCTCAAAAACAGATACTGGGATTTCTGGAAAGCACAGAAGGCTGGATTTTAAAACAACTCTCAAAAGCGATAACGTCTGTACCTTTTGAGGAAAGCGCTGTTATTTCTGTGCTTGATCAAGATTACAAAATTAAGCATGAAAGTCTCTACGGTCGGCTGGATGTCAAAATGCAGGATGGCTCTATTGTGGTGCATGGACCTGAAGAACGCATCAATATGATGGTTACTATTTTTCTCAAGCGCCACGCAAAGAGTATGCTCGAAGAATATTGTGAGCAATATGCTACCACCATCGGTATGGAAGTGAATAAAATTACCATACGAGATACAAAGTCCAGATGGGGAAGCTGTTCCGAGGAAGGTAATATCTCCCTTTGCTGGCGTCTCTTGCTAGCTCCAAAATCTGTTGCAGAATATGTGTGCGCTCATGAAGTGGCACATCTAAAGGAAATGAACCACAGCCCAGATTTTTGGAAAATTGTTGAAGATCTCCACCCACACTACAAAGACTCAAAGGCCTGGTTAAAGAAAAATGGGCGAGAGCTCTTCAAATATGGCTTAGGACATTAAGTGGGAACTGTAAAGAAAATCATTAATCATTTGCGAAACGTATCATTTTTTGATACAAATAAAGAATAAATATGAAAAATTACAGAAATAATTAGATTGATGTGGCTTTTGTTAAGCCTTCAAATTTATCTCCAAGTATGGCTTAGCGCCTTAGACGCTTACAAATCATTTTTCAAGATTTGTTATCAATTTTCACAAAAAACACCGATTTGTTACTATTTTTCATGACTTGTTATCGTTTTTCAGGAAAAGTAAAAGTCAAAAGTTTTTTTTCAGAAAAAAAATGATATTTCGGGAATGTCATGAGCCAAGGTATAGTTGATTAGATTTTCATTTACGCGAGGCGCCAGCGACGACGACTATAT
>DOCA01000159.1 GCA_003503995.1 Holosporales bacterium | reverse complement strand
GCTGCTTCTACAACAATAACTGCCTGGGAAAGTCCCGAAATCAAGCGATTGCGCCGTGGAAAAAGAGTACTTTGGGGTTCTGTTCCAATAATGGATTCGGCAACAACCACACCTTGTTCTTTGAT
Organism: Holosporales bacterium; assembly: GCA_003503995.1. GTDB lineage: Bacteria > Pseudomonadota > Alphaproteobacteria > Caedimonadales > UBA9215 > UBA9215. The sequence continues at coordinate 3,066 of DOCA01000159.1, read as the reverse complement.
TTGTGCAAAGAGTGTTTCATGTTCTGGGGGGTAAATCTTATCTATGCCTCCTGCAATGACGGCAATGGTTCCTGTTGCAAGGGAGGTTTGATGTGCCTGCCCGTCAATACCCCGCGCCAGCCCTGAGACAATTGCATATCCTTCTTGGCCGAGGCTTTGAGCCAATTGCTGCACCATCTTTTTGCCATTAAGAGAGCAATTACGAGCTCCAACGATAGCGACACCAATGCTCTTAAATAGAGCTGGGTCACCGTGAATGCTTAAAACAGGAGGTGCTTCATTGAGGTCCCGTAAGGCCTTTGGGTAGTTCTTTTCACCCTCAACCACAAGGCTAGCTCCAAGTTTTTCATGAGCTTTGAGTTCTTGGTAGACTTTTTCTGTGGAATAAAGTTTAAGAGGCGCTTTAAGGCCTCCTCGGCTTGCGAGGTCAGGCAGAGCTTCAAGGGCAGTTGCTGCTGTTTTATAGCGCTTGATCAAATTGCGGTAAGTAACGGGGCCAACATTTTGAGAACGATAAAGACAAATGCGTGCAATTTTTTCTTGCTCGCTTAAGGGGGAAGAGGTTTTTTTATCTTGTTTTTTTGTTGTGTGTGAAGGTGAAGAGTTCCCGAAGTCAAGCTCGGCTTCTTGAAGCGATTCTTTCTTAAATGCGTCTTCTTTAAATGGAAGCGTCGCCAATTTTTTTCTCCTGCCCTGTTAAAAGTCTCTTTATATTATCTCGGTGAGCCAAGAATACAAGAGCTGATAACGCGCCAAGCCAAATTGTTTCTGGCCAAGGGACAAAAAAGAGAGCCATGAAAGGAAAAAGCCCAAAAGAAATCAGGCCTGCAAGGGAGGAAATGCGAAAGATTGCAGCGCTGATGATCCAAATTAAAAGACCTGCTAAAGCAAGGGGCCATGAAAAAGCGAGAAGAACACCAAGCCCTGTTGCTATGCCTTTTCCGCCGTTAAAGTTAAGCCAGCAAGGGTACATATGTCCAAGGACAGGTACTAAAAAGAGAGAATAAAGCAATGGTTCGGGGAAAAGGGTTGGAGGAGCAAAACGCTGTACAAGAAGGATTGGCACAAGGCCTTTGAGCAAATCAAAACTAAGGGTTAAAAAAGCCGCTATTTTACTTCCTGTACGAAGAACATTTGAGGTGCCAATATTCCCTGATCCAAGGGTGCGGACATCTTGTTTAGTAAATGCTTTTGCAATGAGCAATCCAAAGGGGATGGAACCTGAAAGGTAGAGCAAAAATAAAAGAGCTGCTTGTTTTATGAGACCTTTTTGGTCCGAGAAGTCTGTTCCAAAAAAAGCCGTGCTGGTTAGCGCTACACCTAAGCAGGCCATATAAACAAGAAGGAAATTTCTAAAAATTGCGCGCATTTTTCACCCGTAGCTTTTTATAATTTGAATAGGTTTTTTTATAATTTATATAGAATTTTGTGAAAAAGGGTAGGGTGTTTCTGGAGTCTTTGGGAGGGAAGGTTTATATTTTAGACATATGTATTCAATTTTATTTTCTATAATCGATAGATAGGACCTTTCGTGATGACAAGCCAACGGCTAAAAAACTGCAAAGCATTATTGATAGTCTTAGAGGGTAAGAAAAATTATGGACCTGATTTTTAAAATATCAAAGAGTCAGGTCCATGTTTATTTAACGTTTATGATTGCTTAGGCAGCCATTGCAGCGGGGAATTTAGCTGTATCAAAAAATAGATTTTCATTTTTTAATTTACCCTCTTGGAACTCCATAACCATAACCATGGGAATGGTTTGAGAAAAAGGCGAAGTCACGACCCAATCCGAGATGCAAACGACTTTGTTGCCTTCAGAGATCATTTGTACATTTTCATTCCTGCCCTCAAAAGGGAAGTTCATCATGCAATCAATGCAGGCATCAGAGCCTTTGAGTTCTTGCGTAGGGCCTTTGAAGTGATAGTCATCATGAAGTAAGGCACGCATAGAAGCTTCATTTTTTGTATCCCAAGCATTGTGAGCCTGTTTTGCAAGTTCTTTTACGTCAGTCATCATTTTCTCCTTATGTTGATGTTAATGACAAAGTCTACTATACTCACCTCTACTGACACCCTCCTGTCAGGAGAGATATAAAATCTAAAATTTTTATTAAAAAACATGAGCTTGGGTTAGTTGAATGAGGCGCGCAGATAGATTATTTCGTATCGTTGAGTATTTAAAAGCGCGACGCTTTGCTGTAAAGGCTGTGGACTTGGCAAACGAGCTTGAAGTGAGCACTCGCACAATCTATCGAGATATGGCAGATTTACAGGTATCCGGTGTGCCAATTACGGGAGAAGCTGGTGTTGGATACATGTTGAGCAGTGATCATGTTGTCAAACCTTTGATGTTTAATGCCGAGGAAGTGGACGCGTTGATGCTTGGTGTTCAAATGGTAAAAAGCTGGGGTGATAGGGCTCTTGCACAATCGGCAGGTCAAGCTATTGATAAAATCACCAGTATTTTGCCAGAGTCTTTGCGTCAAGAAATTGAGAATACCTTTTTATTTTCAAAAACCTCAGAAGCAGAGCTACCAATCCAAATTGATTTCACAACCTTGAGGCGCGCCATAAGATCAAAGAATAAACTACAAATGAGTTATAAGGATTTAAAAGAAGAGAGTTCTGAACGTTGCATTAGGCCTCTTTGTTTGATTTTCTTTAGTCCTGTTTGGCTTCTCCTTGGATGGTGTGAAAAACGTAATGATTTTAGAAGTTTTCGATTAGATCGAATAGGTCAGATTCAAGTGCTTGATCTTAAATATAAGGATGAGCCTGGTAAGAGATTATCAGACTTTCGGCGTCAAAATGCTTATACATAGGGTGGTTTTAAATAGGTTCTATGTTTTATTCTTTATTCTGGCGACTGTATTCGTAGAAAGAAAGAGCTGCGGCGTTAGAGACATTTAAGGTTGGAAAAAGAGGGTTGGTTGGAAGGTTTGTAAGGAGGTCACAATTATCCTTTGTCAGGCGGCGTAGGCCTTTGCCTTCTGCTCCTAGAATGAGGGCTATTTTGCCCTTAAGGGGTGCTTTGTCAATGGGTTGCTCTCCACGCTCATCAAG
>DOCA01000176.1 GCA_003503995.1 Holosporales bacterium | reverse complement strand
CTTCACACATTATCAGCCCTTAAGTTTATAGCCCTTGCTTTCCTAGGAACGGCTCTTCTAACGGCAAGCGCAAAAATAAGCATTCCTTTCTACCCCGTGCCAACAACCATGCAAACTTTCGCTGTTATTGCCCTTGGCTGTGTTTATGGATCTCGTCTTGCAACAGCCACAGTAATTTTATATCTTTTTGAGGCCGCCCTCGGCCTTCCTGTTTTACAAGGACATAGTGCTGGGGTCGTTTATATGGTTGGACCAACAGCTGGTTATCTTGTTGGATTTATCTCTGCTGCTTACGTTGTTGGCCGTCTTTTTGAAGAAGGATTTGGTCGCACAATGATTTCTGCAGCTCTTCTATTTATTCTAGGCGCTGTCATTATTGATATTCCTGGTCTTGTTTGGCTTTCTAACCTTATTGGCTTTGAATCAACAAAAGCCGTTTACCTGAGTTATCAATATGCCTTCCTCTTAAAGACAGGTCTTGGTGCCCTTATTTTACCAGCCTTATGGCATCATCATTCTGAGAAAAAAGACTCTTAAACTCAGGATACCATATGCCCTAAAAAAGCCTCCTGAGACATCAGGAGGCTTTTTTTATAGATATACTTAATTAACCAACACAACAAAAGGATCAAAAAAATGCACCACACTTTTCATCTACCCCATGGACATCTTCATCATAAAAACTTTGATACGACTAATTTACAACTTGTACCCCCTTTAAGAAAATGGATAAAAAAATGTTTTACAAAACCTCAAAACGCCTTATAAAGCGTAACCCTAATATCAAAATAACCTCTTCCAAATCGCTGGTGAGACTCCTATCTTTTTTAATTTTCTGTTCTCCTGTGTTTGCCTCTCTCAAAGCAATAGACTCTCCAACTTTCACCATTGGACTTCTCCAAATCGTGGCTCACCCTGCCCTTGATAAAACTCAAAAAGGCATCGTTGATGGATTACAAGAGACCTATCCTACCGCACGCATTATCGTTAAAACAGCTCAAGGCAACATCTTAAACGCTACTATGATTGCTCAAAAATTTGTCGGTGAAAAAGTTGATGTCATTGCTGTGTTGGGAACAAGCGCTGCACAAGCAGCAGCAAAAGCAGCAGCAAAAGCAGCACACGCTACGAAAACCCCCGTTGTCTTTGCTTCTATTACCAACCCCTTAGGCGCTAAGCTCGTGCAAAGCCTTGATCAACCTGATGGACATGTAACAGGTGTCTCAAATTACACAGCACAAACACCACAACTCCTCTACTTTAAAGAACTGATCCCCAACCTTGAAAAAATTGGATTTATTTACAATCCAGGGGAAGGTAATTCGGTCACCTTGTTGGAAAAAACAGCAGACGCAGCTAAAGACCTAAACATAAGCATTGTTCCTGTAGCCGTCACAAAAACAACAGAGGTGTCCATGGCAACTCAACGCTTAATAAGCCAAAAAGTCGGAGCTATTTTTATTAATAATGATAATACAGCCCTTGCTGCCTTTGATGTTATTGCACAACTCTGCCAATCTGCTCAAATCCCTCTTTTTGTAAGCGATACGGATATGGTAGAACAGGGCGCTCTTGGCGCTCTTGGTCCTGATCAATATACCCTTGGGCTTCAATGCGCCTCTATCATTTTAGAGATTTTGGCAGGAAAAAACCCAAGGGATATACCTGTCCAGTTTCCTGAAAGAACAGAGCGCTACCTTAATAAGAGAGTAGCAGAAGAAATTTCTCTCAACCTCTTAAAGGAACAACTCGAGACAATCGACAAGATTATATTTTAAAAAAGTTAATCTTTTACAATAAAAAAAGCGATCTTTAAAAAAGGTCGCTTTTTATTTTAGAAAGCAAAGTTATAGCCTAATTTGAAGAATTCCTCTCTTGCTGAAAAAAGAGGAAATCTGGGTTGTCTGTGAGAGTCTGAATATAAAAACCAAGGGAACCTCCACGAGTCACCCTTAAAAATGTCTTAGCAGCCAAAAATGCTTTCACTTCCAACCTTGCTTCAGGAGAATGTTCTGCAAGAGCCACGACAGCCATTCCAACATCTAAAGCGCTATGACAAACAGTAAGCATATTTTCAGTGATACAAGATAAGATACTCATTCTTTCTCTGATATCCAACTCAGAAAAAACTTCTGAAAAATGAATAAAATTACGCGATCCTACTTTCCTTAAAATAGAATCCATTATAGGGTTGCCTAAAAAAGGAAGAATACTACTTCTAACCCCAAGACGTTTGTCATAAGGAATGGTCTTTAAAGCGCGCCCAAGGTTTTTATTGCTTTGCCAAAACGTTTCCAACGACACCGTCTGCAACCTCTCATGGGGTAAACTTTCTGCCACTGCCCCTGCTGCTCCTGCTGCTCCCGCACCATTTCCTATATACTCAATGGATAGATCTTTATGTTGACTCAAATATTGAACGACCTCTGCACATGAAGCTTGCCCTTCAAAGATACGAAGCACACCACTTAAACATTGACCATCTTGGAGAGCAGGCAAATTGTGTGAAACCCCACCAACAACTATATGCCGAAGTCCCATCCTATGAAAATCTCTTTCAAGAGCTAAGTGCACGGGTACTTTCGCGTATTGATTCACACCCTCTCTAATATTAGGCTTGTTTAACCTCACCCCAAGAAGAAGCAAATTTTTTATATCACTATGAAACCCTGCAACCCCGGGAAGATATCTAGTTGCATGCCTTTCTGCCACTGATACTGCTGCACCTCTACCACTTTCACCCTCTGCATCGAAAAGGTGTGTCGCAATTTTCCCAATGATTTCAAGGGGCAAGTCCCCAATGGTAAAAACAGATCCTTGGGAGGCACCGTCAAGTTAATTTGAG
>DOCA01000175.1 GCA_003503995.1 Holosporales bacterium | reverse complement strand
GATCTTTTTTTGCTCTATTTTAATCTCTCTATTTACAGGTTTCAGCACTCTTTACGCCAGTGCCATTGACCCCGATCATATCATACGTCCCTTCCCTAAAATGCCTCCCATCCATCGAGGTTTTGTAAAAACATTTTATGAACTAGAAGGCAGCGATGGTGGCATCTCCAGAAGCGATGAGCTAGATGTTGCCTTTGTTGACCATGAAACACGTTATACCTTCCACGTCCTTGGCCAAGGAAAGCTCCCTAAAGAAAGCCTTCTGTCTGCTTGCATGACCTTTGAGATGCCAACAGCCTGTTCAGGTTATGCACGCCTTAAACTCCATGAGGCAGACGACACCTCTGAAAACTGGATTGTGCATTATTTTGACATGCCCCCTGCCGATAAACATATTGGGCGCACGGCTTTTGAAGGTCTTATCCCTGATACCGCTTATGACTTTCAAATTGGCTATCGACAAACCACAGGGGTTGTTGATGAAGATAGCTTAGATTGGAGCTTAAGCAAGACCTATTCTGTTCTCACACCTCCTGAAAAACCCCAGGATGTTTGCTCCTTTGTTTATGGATCTTGCAATCGAATAGGGTTACTCCCCTTCGGGATCAAACTTTGGCGAAGTAAAGAATCTGATATGTTCCAAAGCGTTGTGGCAGATATTGTAGATTCCGCCTCTAAAGGTCTTGAAACAGATGCCTTTATCTCTCTTGGAGATTGGGTCTATATGGATGCCACTGGTAATTGGACGGCTGCTAAAACATTTGATGACATGATGAAACGCTATGATCTTGTGCATAGAACAGCGGGTACCCGCGCGCTTTTTGAGACTTTTGTACCAGTTTATCAAATGTGGGATGATCATGAGCGCTGGAATAATAGTACTACTGAAATTCCCCACTCTCGCCTTGCAAGAACAGCTGCAGGAACACGCGCCTATGATCTTTTTCAACGACCCCAGGGGCCCGACACACCTGAGAATTGGTATGCCATTAATGACAACCTAGAAGGCTTTGTTATGGATTTGCGCTCAGAACTTTCTCCCAGCACCAACAGGGCCATAAGCGATGAACAAATGGCAGCCCTCAAAGACTGGTTGTCCGCACCAGAACGCGCTGATCGTGTTAAACCCATCTTTATGTCCACAACAGCCTTAATGCTTCAAGGCGATCCTTGGGAAGCCTCTCCTGAACAACTCAGTGAGATTCTTAATTATATAAAAGAAGAGAACCTCCACTATGTCGCCTTTTTTAGTGGTGATGTCCATTGCGGTAAAAGCGCCCTATGGCGCTATGTAGAAGAAGAGGAGGAGGAAGTTGGTAGCCAACCTCTTTATATCGCTGAAATCGTCTCGTCTGCTTTCCATAAAATCAATGCTAATAAAGCTGGACTGTTAAGCCCCACCCTTGACCTTTCTTCTGAAGGGGGGCCAGAGCTTTCTGCGGTCGGAAAATTTTCCCCAACAACCCTAGAAGACCATTTCACACGGGTCATCATAAACCATGCGCTTAAGAGCATTGAAGTCATCAAAAAAGACCGCCATAACACGGTCTTAATTCGGACCCTTTACAATCTTGAAACAGGAGCCGTAACTGCCCTTGATACCTCAGAATATGAGGGAGCTAGTGCAAGCTCCAGTTCAGACTAAGACTAGGACTAATAAGATAGAAGCCTCTACAAAAAGGCTTTTTACATAAAAGAGATAGGATCAATATCAATTTGAAGTTTGATCTGCCTTGGGACCTCAAGGGTTGCGAGCCAACTCTTGAGATATTTTTGAAGGGGATAGTTTTTAGGGGCTCGGATTAAAAAACGCCAGCGGTGATAACGTCGTAAAATCGCCATTGGCGCTTGGGCTGGACCTAAGACTTCTACACCCTCAATACGAGGGGCATTACGCCCCAGTGCTCTTACCCATTGCTCAACCAACTGCTGATCTTGGCTAGAACAAATAAGAGCCGCCAGCCTCGTATAGGGCGGCATCTCAGCTGTTTTTCGCATCAGCATTTCTTGCTCAATAAAAGTGCCTTTATCATTGGCCACAAGAGCTTGAAGCACAGGATGATCAGGGTAATAAGTCTGCAAAAGAACGTGGCCTTTTTTCTCAGCCCGCCCACAACGACCAGAGACTTGCTGCAAAAGTTGATAGGTCTTTTCACAAGCCCGTAAATCTCCACCAGATAGACCTAAATCTGCGTCAATAACCCCAACCAATGTCAACTTTGGAAAATGGTGTCCTTTGGCCATCATTTGAGTGCCAATAATAACATCCACCTCGCCCTGTTGAATATGCTCGATGGCACTTACGAGTTCTGCTGTTGTTTCAAAAGCATCGCTGGCCATAATCAGTAACCGTGCCTCTGGTAAAAGAGCTTTTACCTCTTCGGCAATACGCTCAACACCGGGGCCACAAGCGATAAAAGAGTCTTCTTCCTCACATTTTGGACAGGTCTTTGGGCGCTTTGCCACAAAGCCACAATGATGACATTGCAAACGCTCGATAGATTTATGTTGCACCAACCAAGCAGTACAATGAGGACACTCAAGACGTTCTCCACAGCCTCGGCATAAGGTCAAAGGCGCATAACCTCGGCGATTCAAAAATAACAAAGCCTGCTCCCCTTTTGACACGGCTTCAACAAGAGCGGAACGTAGCTTCGTGGACATAAAGTGCAACTCCCCTTGGGTAGCTTTTTTATCATGGGAACGCATATCAACGATTTCGAGGCTTGGCAGAGTTGCACCTCCATGGCGATGAGGAAGTTTTAAAAATGTATATTTCCCTTCCTTGGCATTCACATAACTTTCAAGAGACGGTGTTGCAGAAACCAGAACAATAGGAATCTCAAGATGATACGCCCGTGCAACGGCCATATCGCGGGCATGATAGGTTGCACTTTCCTCTTGCTTATACGACGTTTCATGCTCTTCATCCACAATAATAAGTCCCAAATTTGGGTAAGGCAGCATTAATGCAGAGCGTGCTCCCACAATCACGGGCGCCTCTCCTTTTGCAATACGCTGCCACGCTTTTCGACGTTGAGCTGGTGTCATTTGTGAATGCCACCCAACGGGCTCTGTTCCAAAACGTTTTTCAAAACGCTCAAGCCACTGGGGGGTCAAAGATATTTCTGGCAACAAAACAACGCTTTGACGTCCTTCCCGCAAGGCCTGCGCGATGGCTTCAAAATAAACTTCTGTCTTACCCGATCCTGTCACGCCGTCCACTAAAATAGCCTCATAGCGCTGAGCTGAAACAGCGTGGGATAAACTTTTCACAACTTCTCCTTGCTCAGGTGAATAAGTCATTTTCAAGAAATCGGCATCAGGGTTTTGAAAAACCGTTGAAAAAGGCACAAGAGTTAGAGCACCTTTATCAAGGGCGCCTTTCACGATGGCTGCTGAAACACCTGCCCCTTTTTGAATTTCACTACTGGAATAGGCCTTAGACTTTCCGTTAAACCACTTAATAGCCAAGCGTTGCTTATCGGTTAAAGGTCCTGAAAATCCTTCAGAAATCTTATAAGCATAAAGGGGTTTTTCAGGTTCAAAAGCTGCAGGAGCGCTTAAAAACATCTTTAAAACCAATCCCTTTGGAATCATAGTATAATCAGACATCCATTTTAAAAAAGCCAGATCTTGTTCTTTTAAGGCACACCACTTTATAACGGACATCACGTCCTTAATCTTATTGGGAGGTGTATTCGTTGCACTCTTTAAAGCGGATACAACGCCATACAAAGTCCGTTTTCCAAAGGGAATTTGCACAATGGACCCGAGTTGTAGAGGCAAATTCAAGTGATAGCGATAATCAAAAACATCCCCAAAGGGAAGTGTCACGAGCACTTCTGCATAAGCAACGGCTTCTTGTCCCGCGCTTTTCTGGTCATTTTCATTGTCCTCAAAAAGAATTGGGGCTTGATTCATGGGATGCACTCTGTAAGATTCCAAATGAGTATACAACTTTTGAGAAAGAATGCCAAAAATGAAAATTTTCCTCGACACCGCTGACATTAAAGAAATTGAAGAGTTTGTTATCACGGGCCTCATTGACGGTGTCACGACTAACCCCTCTCTCATTGCAAAATCAGGCCGTGACATCAAAGAAGTCACAAAAGAAATTTGTGCCCTTGTCCCTAACGGACCTGTCAGTGCAGAAGTCACTGCTATGGACTATAAAACTATGATGAAAGAAGCAGATATTTTGCGCAAGATTGCCGATAATATCGCCATCAAAGTCCCTCTTACTTTTGATGGCTTACGTGCTTGTAAAACGCTTTCTGATGACAATACCATGGTTAACGTGACTCTCTGCTTTACCGCCAACCAAGCTCTTTTGGCCGCTAAGGCGGGCGCTACTTTCATTTCACCTTTCCTCGGACGCCTTGATGATTTAGGTCAAGATGGCACAGACCTTATTTCTGACATCTCAGACATTTACCTCAACTATCCAGAATTTGAAACAGAGATTCTTGCAGCCTCTATCCGAAGTCCAAAACATGTAAGCGACGTTGCTCTATTGGGTGCTGATGTTGTAACATTACCAGGGAAAGTCTTGCGCGCAATGTATACCCACCCCTTAACGGACAAAGGATTAGACGCCTTTGAGAAAGATTGGAAATCAACAGGACAATCTATTTTGTAGTCATTTCATAGTCGTTCTAAAAAGGTTCCGCTCTCAGAAAGAGCGACCGACGGCTATGACTTAATAGTTTAAGAGCGAATGACGACGTCTGGGATCTTTTTAGAACGACTATATTTAACCTTACAGGGAAGCCATTATCTTATGACACAACCAAAACTCAAAGAGTTCTTTCACAAAGACACCTCAACAATGACTTATATTGTATGGTGTGAGGCAACAAAAAAATGCGCAATTATCGATTCTGTTTTAGATTACGATCCCCATGCTGGCCGAACCAGCACTCACTTAGCAGATGATATCATTGCTTTTATCAATGAGCACAATCTTTCAGCCCAATGGATTCTCGAAACTCATATCCATGCGGATCACCTAACGGCTGCGTCTCACCTAAAAAAACGCCTCAATGCAAAAACAGCTATTGGTGAACGTATCAAGGAGGTTCTTGATTTTTGGGTCCCCTTATACAACATCCAAAAAGATACCCCCTCAAATGGTGTCCAATTTGATCACCTCTTTCAAAATGGAGAAACCTTTAAAATTGGCAATCTTAATGCCTCTGTGATTCACACGCCCGGTCATACTCCAGCCTGTGTTAGCTATCACATTGAAGACTCTCTTTTTGTGGGAGACAGTATTTTTATGCCCAATTTAGGTACGGCACGCGTTGATTTTCCTGGTGGAAGCGCGGAAACTCTTTATCAGTCTATTCAAGCGCTTTTCACACTCCCCGACGGCACAAAAATATTTGTTGGTCATATCTATCCAAAACCCGACGAGCCCGTTGTTTTTGAAACAAGTATCAAAGAGCAAAAACAAAAAAATATTATGCTCAATAGCACCACATCCCTTGAAGACTACCGTGCCAAAAGAGAAGCCCGCGACAAGACCCTAGGAGTCCCTCGCCTCCTTTTGCCTTCTCTTCAGGTCAATTTACGTGCGGGAAATCCAGGAGATCCTGAAAGCAACGGCACACACTATATCAAAATTCCACTCAATAAAATTTGACATAAAATAAATAATTAAAAAGCAACCCGTTAATGAATAAATAATACTTTTCATGTTATAATACATATAACTACATGGGAGGTTATTGTGAAAAAAATACTTATAGCCATTACTTCTGTCGCTTTTCTAGCAGGTTGCGAAAGCATGGGACCTAAAGAAACAGGAGGCACCCTTATTGGTGCCGTTGGTGGTGGTCTTATTGGCTCACAAATCGGCGGTGGTTCAGGTCAATTAGTTGGTGTAGGCCTCGGAACCTTAGGTGGTGCAGCTCTTGGGAACTACATTGGTAAAAATATGGACGATAGCGACAAAAAAGGAAAATGATAATAGAAACATTGAAGTTGTCTTATAGAAAGTTATAGCCTTTCCAAAAAGGGTTCAGCCTAGGAAAGAGCGACCGACGACTGTACCTTACAGTTTATGAAAGAGCGAATGACGACGTGAAAATGACGGCGTCTAGGGTTTTTTTAGGACGGCTATATCTTTTTGAAAGAAGATCGCTTTTTATTGCGCCTACAATTAAATTAGTAGGCCTTCTCCACCTTTTTCTTAGAGAGCAGTCGATCTGCGGCTTTATAATTTTTGAAACTCTCATATTGCGCCTGCTTCTGGCCTTGAGCCCACTTTAATTCGTCTCGTAGAAGAGGCAAAGTACGTGTTGCAGCATTGGTAAAATCTACAAAATTATCTTGATATTTTGGAATTGTTTGATCAGTCAATTCGGTGGGAAAAGGTGCTAAAAGCTTTTTCTCCCCCTCCATTAACATTTTTTTAAATTCCATTAAGTCATTTTTCAAAATAAGATATTTTTTCTTATATCCTGTAAGGGCTGAAACGAATTTCAGCACACCTGTCTTTGGTTTTTTCATACGAAAAAATTCTAATTCAATTTTTATATAATCAGTTTTCAAGCTTCGGATTTTTTCTTTAGCTGCTTTCTGCAAGTTTTCAAGGGACTCTTGCCTTTTTAAGAGCGGGGAAACAGGCGCAATAGAATAAGCATATTGCGGAAGAGCTGTAAGGGATAAAGCAATCATAATAGAATAAAAAAGGTTTTTCATAATGCTTCCCCTTGAGGCGGCAGTGCGGCTTCACAGGCTTGTTTAAAGGGCCAAGGATCTTGAATATAGTCCACAGGGATCAAATTATTAAGGGTTGCTTTATTAAAGAAAAATAGAAAAATAAGCAATAAGATAAAAATAAGGATCATAATAATTTTAGTCCGAGGACCAAACTTTTTAATCCTTCTCTTACGTCCCGTTTTTTGATCATCTTCTTTTTCTGTCATGGGAGCCTCATTTTTTATGTTGTTCTTTTTTTATCTACCTTAAGATTAGCTTAACATTCCCTCCTTAATAAATCCTTAAATCAATATATAGTCAAGTCAAGAAGGTTCCAGTCTAGGCGCCAGCGATAAACTCTATGGGTTTATAGATAGAGAGGGCACCGTCAAGTTCATTTGTCTGAGACGTAAAAGGACGTATTTCTTAAATTTTAGGCGCAAATAATCCCTTGCACAGCTTAATCCCAAACTGTCTGAGCTCTCTTAAAAGCAGTCCTTTGTTCTTAATAGGCTGATGCGCATTTTCAACTCTTCTATTATTCAGTCCTTTATGCGCTCTGTGATCAGCCTTTGGCATCATATAACGTATAGGCTGAAATAACTTCTCAGCTTATCTATTATAATGACACATGATACTGGATTATTACGTAACAAGTGTGATAGAAAGCGAAGAGCAGCCTTCTTATTCTTGTGCTTTTTAAGTCCATACCCCTGTGAATCAACAGCACGCCAACGGATAAAGCTTTCCCCATTCATTTTGATGATCATCTCATCAAAATGCCATTTGTTTCTTGGCTTGTGTTCTGTGGTCAACATATGTCATA
>DOCA01000171.1:3003-3693 GCA_003503995.1 Holosporales bacterium | reverse complement strand
TATAAAAACTCTTAGCTAGAATAGAAAAAATCTCTTACCTTTAATTCTTATTGTATCAATATAAAATTTTTTTAAACATCTATGATGACCAATTCTAGTAGGTTCTTCTTCAGGTCGCCCCCTCAGATAAAATTGACCTTTCATCTCTTATGCCACTACAGACTTGCTCGCTTTAACCAATTCATATACAACGTGATAGCGCCTTGCTTGGGTCAAGCCCGTCAAACCAACTACTCTTGCCTTTTCTTTCTTGTCCTTCGGCTTCTCATAAATTTTTATGAGATTATCGATTTTGCAACCTGTCTCTTTCTGAACCAATCCAGCGTGATGTATTAAGTTTTAGCCAACATTTCGCTAGCGTCATAGCCTACAATCTTTCCCATAGCTGGATTAATCATTTCCCATTTTTTATCTGGGTCGTTTACCTTATAGGCAATAATACCTATTGGTAAGCTGTGCATAATATCCTTAGCATTTCTCTGTATTTTTGAGCTCATTAACAGTATATTCTAAACTTTCAATCAGAGTATCTATGGCTATCCCAATTGTTTCCAGCTCCTCATTCCATCCTTTGGTATCGATTCTAGCTGATAAATTGCCTTTTGCAGTCTCGTCTAAAACTTTGCTAAAAGCTGAGATTGCGTTGGCATGTTCGGCTTCCCGCTTTCTTTCTTCTGTTACATCAATCCA
>DOCA01000171.1:0-2940 GCA_003503995.1 Holosporales bacterium | reverse complement strand
CACTTTCACCGTATTTTTTCTGGGATTCTCTAACTACACTCATTGTATCGGGAGCTAAACATGGCTGATCTGCTATTCCTTTTCCAAGCATCTCCTCTTTGCTAAAACTAAGCATCTTTTCCAAAGCAGGATTTACATAATTCCATTTTCTTTCCGTTGGATTAGGATTGAATTTGAAGGTTATCAGTCCTATTGGAATGCCATTTAATATAGATTCAATTTTAGCTTTTGAGTCTGCTATTTCCCTCTCGTGCTTTTTGAGCTCGGCGGCTTGAAACCTTACATTTCCTATAGTGTTGTTCAGTGCCTTCTCAACAGTAGCATTCTTTTTTTATGGTTTTCAAAGCCTTATTGAGGTCAGCTATATCCTTTTCTATTTCCGCATAAGAGACCTCTCTTTTCATTGGTTCACCTCTAAATTATCAGCTTTAAAACTCCTCGATTTCAACTAAATGAAAGCAGTTCGCTCTTCTTAAATATTGTTATCAAATGCATCTAAACCTGCCCCCGAAGAATATTTGGGAATATTGCAGAAAAAAGAAGTGCAGGTGGGCATTGAGAGGCGGTAAAAAGAAGCCATAATAAGGGGAACTTGAAAAATATCCCGCAGGACTGACTATTGGATTTGAAAAGGCCAAGGCAATCACCCCCCACCATAAATGGTCGGGCTTCCCCCTCGAGGGGGAGAAAACGCCTTCGGCGTTTTAGTAAAATCATTCACCCTAAAGGCGGGGTTTTAAACCCTCAAAAAAGTTCATAAAGAAACCGATTGGAGTGGATAAATCATAATCTTTTTCTCATTTTGTAAGCGTCCCTGGATTCCAACAGCGGGTAGGTATAATACTCCTTTACCACTCCTTCGATTTTATAGCCCGTCTTCTTATAGAGGTTTATGGCGCTCTCATTGTTTACCCTCACTTCAAGATAACACGCGATCATCTCCTTTTTCTTTGCTCTTTCTTCTGTGGATTGCAGCAAAAGCTTTCCATACCCCCTTCTCCGAAAAGAGGGGTGGACTGTCAAATTTATTATGTGCGCCTCGCGCGTGGCCTGACTGAGCAGGGATATTATGAATCCCACCATCTTTTGCTCAGCAAGCACCTTTAGAACAATTGAGTTCGGTTTCTTTAACAAATAATTTAGGTAGTATGGACTATACACGTGTTCTCTTGGGAAACCCTGCCTTTCCAGCTTCAGCATCTCTTTAAAATCCCTAAAGTCGCCTTCCCTTATCATCGAATCTCTGCAAACAGTCAATAGAAAATTTTATAAATAATCTTTGCTATGAATATGCTTAATCATTTATAAAAGTCAACAAATGGCAGAAGATAACGTGTTGGAAGAAATAAACAAAATAATCAAAGAGGGAAAAAAGCGGCGCTATAAGCAATCAGTGGAATTGATAATAAATTTGAGAAACATCGACATGAAAAATCCCTCTAACAGGATAGACCAGACAATTGCTTTGCCTGAAGGAAAAGGAAAAGAATCCAAAATTGCAGTGTTTGCTTCGGGTGAGGCGGCTCTCAAGGCGGAAGAGGCGGCGGAGAAAGTTATCCGTCCCGAAGAGTTAAAGGATTATGCGAAGGACAAACACAAGTCAAAACAGCTGGCCAATGAATACGACTTTTTTCTGGCCGAGGCTCCTCTGATGCCTACGATAGGTAAAACGCTGGGTAAGGTTTTGGGACCGAGAGGGAAGATGCCGAGGCCTGTTCCTCCCGGTGCAGATCTAAAACCAGTTGCTGATCAACTAAAAAAATCAATTCGACTGAGGTCCCATTCGACACTTACATGCCATGCACTAGTAGGAAACGAGGAGATGAAGCCTGAGGCGATTTCTAAAAATGTTGAGGCGGTTATTAAACGGGCAGAAGACAATTTGCCTCAAGGAAAGGCAAACATTGCTTCTGTTTTTGTCAAGACAACGATGGGGTCTCCAGTGAGGATTTTGTAGGAAGGATTGGAACGGTGAGAATATGGCTAATGTAGCAAAGTGGAAAAAAAAGGAGGTCGATGAACTTGTCCAACTGGCCAAGAAAACGCAGGCAGTGGGCATAGCAAATTTGAGTGGGATTCCTTCTCCACAGTTGCAGGAAATAAGGAAAAAACTCAGGGGGAAAGCTTCAATAAAGGTTTCTAAGAATAGTTTGATTGACATCGCTCTTAAAAAAACTTCAGAGGAATCCAAGGGCATAGAAAGTTTGACAGATGAGATTGAGGGTGAAAATGCCCTGATTGCAAGCAAGTTGAATTCGTTTGAATTGTTCAGAGAACTGAAAGCGACAAAAACCTTCATGCCTCCAAAAGCAGGCCAAATCGCACCGGCAGACATATGGGTAGAAGCAGGAGAAACAGAATTCAAGCCCGGACCTATCGTTGGAGAATTGCAAAAGGCAGGAATACCAGCCAGCATAGAAGGTGGCAAGGTAGTAATAAAAAAGACAAAAAAAGTTGTTTCTGAAGGAGAGCCTATTCCCAATGATGTCGCACAGGCCTTGAAAAGGCTGGAAATTAATCCGATAGAGGTTGGGCTTGACTTGAGAGCGGTGTGGGAGGAGGGTATTATGTTTAAACCGTCCGTGCTGGACATTGACAGAGAGGAGACCGCAAACAAAATTCGTCAAGGGTTCATCTCAGCGTTTAATTTATCATTAAACCAAAAAATTACAAACAAGTTCACTCTACCACATCTTATACGAAAAGCATATTTAGAGGCGAAGAGTTGCGCAGTGGAAGCAAAAATAGTTAACAAGGAAACGATACCTATATTAATTAGAAAAGCATACGTTCAGTCAATTGCTTTAAAGGCATTATAAAAAACCAAAAAAAGAGGAGACAAAAATGGAATACGTATATTCGGCGTTGTTACTTCACACAGCAGGCAAACCCGTAGATGAAGCAGGTGTAAAAAAGATACTTGAAGCAGCGGGAATCAAA
>DOCA01000089.1 GCA_003503995.1 Holosporales bacterium | reverse complement strand
GTAAAAGAGGGGTGGAAGTTTTGTATGTAGGTCTTTAGGTTTGATATTGTATCGCGCTGAGGGTCTATTGTAATAAAGAGGGGAGCTAGATCCTTGAGTTCTTTTTGTGACATCTCTTGAAAGGCTTGGGTCATATTATAAAGGGCTGCGGGACAAATATCCGGACAAAAGCTATAACCAAAATAAACAACCATGTATTTACCTTTATAATCCGCATCGGTGCGCATTTTCCCATCTTGATCTAGGAGCTTGAAAGGCCCGCCAACAGTTGCTTGTCCATAGGTTTTTCCCACACGAACAGAGGCAACACCTGTTGTCGTTGTGTTATCGTTATCTTCTTGAGTCGATTTCTGGATTTGATAGGTAACGAAAGAAGCTGCCGCTGCAACCATACCAATGGTCACAATGGATATAAAGAACTTTGGTTTCATAGGATTGCTCTCTTTTTTCTTCAAATTGTAGAGAGTTTGAACCATAGGTCAAGATGGATAAGAAAAACCTTGTCGGATATTACTTATGTTTTCTCTGAAGGCTCTGATATGCAAGAGGCCTTTAATACCTTGCAAGAAGATAGTGCAAAATTCAAAGAGCTTTTGTCTGATATTAAAGAGCAGCCGTGGGCAGCAACAGGCAGTGGACAGCCAGAAGTGCTAAAAGGAACTTTTAAGGGGCATAAGGGATGTATTTCACGCCGTTTAAACCATGAGGATCGTTTTGTTTATAAGGTTACGGGTCCTGGAGAAATTCTGATATTAAGCATTGAAGGTCATTATAAATAAATATTTATTGTCTTTTTATTTCGGTATAATTGACTTTTGAAAATAATTATGTATATTAGGTATTATTAAATAGTATAAAAATTTATTTTGATTCGTCTTAAAGGCCTTTGCAATAGCAGAGGCCTTTTTTGTGTGGTTACGCTTTGTTGCTACGTTTCGTGTACACACAAAATGAATCAACTATATCTGAAAAGAATGAGTGTTTATAAGGGAGAGAAACATGGCTATATCATCGCCATTTAACTGGGGAAAAGCAGGGCTGAAAAGGGTTCGGCAAAAACAAAAAGTACAGGAAAAAGCAAGCAGTGTTGGCTCTATGGTGGCTTATAACAATTTGGGTCAGCCCGTTTGGACACCCCGTAATTATGAGGCCTTGACGGCTCAGGGATTTCGGAAAAATGTCATTTGTCTATCGCTGTGTGAATTTGATCGCGAGGGGCGCAGCCAGTGTGCCATGGCGCCTTTATCAGGGGGAAGATGAATTGATCAAGCACCCCTTATTGGACTTACTACAACGCCCCTCAGCCCTTCAAGCAGGAAGTGCCTTCATTGAATCGACTCTTGGGTACTTGCTTCTTTCGGGCAATAGCTATGTTGAGTGCGTGCGGGGAGGCGATCACACTGACCTGCCGAAGGAACTGTATGCCTTAAGGCCTGATCGAACAAAAGTCGTTCCCAGTTCTAATGGACTGCCCTTAGGATTTGAATATAGTGTTGATTCAAAAAAGAAGATCATTCCTGCTGATCCTATGACGGGGGAATCAGATGTGTTGCACCTGAAGCTCTTTAATCCTTTAAATGATTGGTATGGCATGAGTCCCATTGAGGCAGCAGCTTGTGCCATCGATCAACATAATACGGTGGCGTCCCATAACTTGGCTCTTCTTCAAAATGGGGGCCGCCCTTCGGGAGCTCTGATGATTAATCAGGGCACAGGGCCTCAAAATGCTTTGACGTCGGATCAGCTGGATGACTTACGTCTTGATCTTCAAAAAATTGTAGAGGGTCAAAAAAATGCAGGCCGTGTCATGGTTTTAGAAGGAGACTTTAAGTGGCAGGAAATGGGCCTTTCTCCAAAGGATCTTGATTTTATCGAGGGTAAATTATTGAGTGCTCGGGAAATTTCTCAGGCTTTTAATGTGCCACCTATGCTGGTTGGTGTGTCGGGAGATTCTACGTTTGCCAACTATAAGGAGGCAAGATTTCATTTGTGGGAAGACACGATTTTACCTTTATTGGATTACCTCACTGACGAATTAAATCTTTGGTTATGTAAACAATTTGGAGAAGATTTACGTCTGGCCTATGACATCGATGCTATTCCAGCTTTGGCACCTCGTCGTGAAGCCGCTTGGGCAAAAATCGCGGGTGCTGACTTTCTAACATTGAATGAAAAACGTAAGGCTGTTGGCTATGGACCTGTGGAAAATGGTGATGTTGTCGCTGGTATTAACAAAGCAGAGGAGTAAAAAAACATGGCAGAAGAACATAAGAAATCTTTTATAAAAATGACCTTTGATCTTGAGACAAAATCTCAAGGGCAAGGTTGTTTTAAAGGATATGCAAGTCTCTTTGATGAGGTGGACTCACAAAATGATCGCGTTGTGCGGGGAGCCTTTCAAAAGACTTTACAAGCAGCCGTTAAGGCAGGGCAAATGCCAAAAATGTTATGGCAGCATAATGAGAAAGAGCTCATTGGTCTTTGGACGACAATTCGAGAAGATGCTAAAGGGCTTTATGTAGAGGGAAAACTTTTAACTGATGTGGCGAAGGCAAAAGAGGCTCAAGCTCTTATCCAAGAAAAAGCTCTTGATGGTCTCTCTATTGGATACATCGTCAAGAAAGCTTTGAGGGGAAAAGAAAAAGGTGCCGTTCGCTTGCTTACAGAAGTGGATCTCCTTGAAATTTCTCTAGTGACATTTCCAGCTAATGCTGGAGCACGTATTTCGGTTTAACGTTTTTTAAATCGAAAAAAAAGCGTCGAAAATCTTCGGCGTCATTAACAAAAGAAGGAAAGAACTATGACATCCTCTGTTGCAAAAACGGTGGATACTCTTGTACAAGCTTTTCAAGAGTACAAAACAACAAATGATCAGCGTTTTGAAAAAATCGATCAAGGAACTGCTAAAAAATCAGTTCAACAAGAAAAGTATGAAATTGCAAAAAATAGGCCTCAAATGACATCTTATGAAGGAGATATAAACATGGAAAACACAGAATATAAAACGGCTTTTACATCTTATGTACGCCGTGGTGAAGAGGCGCCTTTACAAGTGCTCGAGAAAAAAAGCCTGTCAACCTTAGTTGATAGTGATGGCGGATATATGATCCCTCAGACTCTTATTGCCAAGCTTGAAAAAGATTTATCAGATGTGAGTGTTGTGCGTCGTCTCTCTAATGTCATGCAAGTTTCTTCTAGCTCCGTAGACCTGTTGCTTAATAAAGTAGGTGCTGCGGCAGGTTGGACTGGTGAACAAGATGACCGTGATGCAACGGACTCACCTCAGGTTCAAAAGTTAGTGGTCCCTGTTCATGAAATGTATGCAAAACCTCGTGCGACACAAAAATTGCTAGATGATGCAAGCATTAACGTTGAGCAATGGTTATCTGATTCTATTTCCCATCGTTTAGCGGCTCTTGAAAATAGAGCGTTTCTTTATGGAGACGGGGACAAAAAACCAACGGGTATATTGTCTTATGCGACAGAGGAAGAAGCATCTTGGGG
>DOCA01000190.1 GCA_003503995.1 Holosporales bacterium | reverse complement strand
CACAACTTTTAGCTATATCTCTGGCAAAGCGCCTAGCCTATGAAAGGTGCGCGTCTATGGTCTGGATGTTTGAGCATTTGGGTGAAGAAATCGGGCACTCTTGGCCCTATGATCCTCACCAGCTTTATCTTAGTAAGAGCTAGTCTTTATGTATTTTTAATTGCTAACGGCAATGCCATCTTTATAACAAAATCCCATAAAACTACCTATTTTTTGTACAGCACGCGTCCCAATAATAGAGGTGGCAGCCCCCCCAATGACTGTATGCGTTTTGGGAATGGACGCTTCTAGCGCTTTAATTCTTTGGGCCGATTCCGTAATCGTTTTTATATCCGTATCTTTGGCAGCATAACAAGCGATATTACCTTTTTCGTCAATGTTACCCCTAAGACGCTCAGCAGCTGTTTTTTGGGCAGCAGCAAGTCCGATTAACTCATCTCTATGGGCATATCGAGGATCTGAGACATTAAGTTTTGTAAGATCTTCAAGGAAAGAGTCTGCTTCGTTAATGAGGGTGGTTGCGACTTTATGCATCTCTGTATTCGCAGTACTGTGTGCAGATCCATGTGCTAAAGGTGTTAGAGCTATAGATAAGAATACCATATAATAAAAAAACTTCATAAATCGAATCATTTTTTTGTTTACGTATGTTTTTATTATATATTTTCAACATTAATTAAGTATTAATTCTGGCAATTATTTTATTTTTCAAAAAAAATCTAAGTCTAAAAAATGGTTAGAATTAATATTTGATGCTTTTTGCAGAGGTTTCTATAGGAGGTAACTTTAGAGGGTTATTTTTTTTCAGCCTTTTCTAGGGCATTCATTAGAACATAGACGGCTTTTGATTTAATACCTTTGTCGATGAGCTTATTGACAGCATCATGGGCAGGACCCCACAATTGGGCTTTGATCGCGTAGTTGGCAGTTGCAAGATAGCTTTCTGGGTGGTCGGGGGCAAAGCTCACAAGACTTTGGATGGATTTAAATTTTTCGAGGTCTGTTTTCGTGCCTTTAATGACCAAGTAAAGGGACAAGTAACTTTCTTGAGGCGCTGTTTGCCAGGCCTTTTCGAGGGCTTTTGCAGCGGCTCGTTCCTTACCGAGATCTCTCAGGAGTTTAATATGGAGGGTAACTAGTTCTTGGTGCTCTGGCGTGATCTTAAGAGCTTGTTCCGTGAACTCAAGGCCCTGGCGAGAGTTATTTTTAGCGCGCTCTTCTTGGGCAAGGTGATAGAGAGCTATGCTTTTCTTTTTCAAAAGAGAAATAGACTTTGAGTTCTGTCGCAAAAGAAGGTTCGTTTCTTTAAGGGCGCGTTCGTAATTTTGCGTTTCGAGAGAGAGGTTTGCAATTTTTTTTCTAATGGGAAGAGCTTCAGGGTTTTGAGCAAGGGCCAAGTCTCCATAAACAATAGCACGGGACAAGTCTTGTTGTGTGAGGGCAAGACGCATGAGGCCATAATAGCCAGCAAAAGCCATAGAGTCATGTTGTGTAAGGGATTTAAAAAGTGCACTAGCCTTTGGGTAGTCTTTATTCAAGAGAGCAGCTTCCCCTCGGAAGAAAAAGTTAAGAGGGCTTGTCTTTAAGAAAGTCCCCACATATTTACCAGTTTTCTTTAGGAGTCTTGAATCTTGAGCGAGATAGGCGACAAGACTGTCTTCAATAGCATGAACACCCCGCATTTGGTTGTATTTTGCATAACGCGCTCTAAAGAAAGAAGGGAGGTGGAAAATGTTCAGGATTAACCGAACGAAGGTATAAAATAGACCAATAAGGAGGCTGGTTAAAATAAGGAAAATGGCGATGCTCATTTCAAGGCGATAGCCCAGCCAGTCGATGCGAAGGTCCCCTGGGTTTTGTTGATACCAAAAGGCCAACAAGGTAAAGAGGGCTACTTGAATAAGGATAAAGAGCAGTGTGCGCATATCAAAGGCCTGTTTTAAAGGTTAGGTTGAAAGAGGGATTGCTTGGTTTTACGGATAATTTTTTGAGCCACGTTATAGGCTTTTGCGTGTGAAAGCCATAAGGTAAGGGTTTCGTCTTTATTGGTTAGACCCTCAATTTCAGTAATAATATTTTCGATATCGCCATTTCTGAGACGCATTTTATAGGAACTGATACCTGTTAAGTCATGTGTGTCTTGATCACTGGTTGTAACTTTTTCTATGTGGATAAGTTGACCTAAGAAAGCTGAACTTTTTTCAAGGAATGTTGTTGAGTTTTTAAAAGCTTCTTGTTGTTTAAGGAGGCGTTCAACACCTTTGAAATTTTTAATCAGGTAAGGCAAATTGGGCACACCAAAGGGAGCATACTCTTTTAAAACTGCATAATCTTCGGCATCTAGAAGATTTTTGAGGTTTAAAAGCTCTTGGGTAAAAGGAAGACCTTGATCTAAACGATTTTGTAGATCCTGTAGGTTGCTGAGGGTAACTATAAGTGTGTTGTCTACAGTGGCCCCCCCTGTTGAGGGTGTCTCATTTTGAGTTTGCCTCGTAGACGTAGAAAGAGTTAGGAGTTTTTTTTCTAAGGCTGCAACGCGTTCTTGGAGTTTTGTAAAGGCTTCACTCTCCATAGAGTCAGAAGATGTTTTAGCGCCAACGTTCATAGAGGATCCATAGGAGTCTGAAGAGGTGGATGGTATTCCTTGAGGAGGGGCTGCTGTTGTTTCAGTTTCATCTGCTGTTGCGTTGCTATTTCCCGTAAGGGTTTCTGGAAAATTCATTGAGGTACCTTGAGGAATATCAACGGTTGCATCAATAGGACTTTGACCTGAGAATTTTGTCTTAACGATAGGGAAATATTTTGTAACGTAGCCTTTTTGGTGTAGATAAATGCCCCCAACAATGATTAAAAGAAGAACAACCATAAAGAGGTTAACGGCCTTACGGGGAGAGGGAGAAGTGTTCTTGCTTTTTTTTGTTGGAGTCGCAGCCTTGTTTTCTTCCTCTTGAGGAGCATTTTTTTGTGGATTAGTGTTCTTCTGGGGCATTTTTGTATCCTACAATAAGTTAATCAAAGCTTGGTGTGTTGGTGTCCTTGCTATTAAAACCTCTTTAAAATCAAGACCTTTTGCTTGTTGAGCTATATCCTTGCTTAAGGCCAGTATT
>DOCA01000178.1 GCA_003503995.1 Holosporales bacterium | reverse complement strand
GGCAGTTATTGTTGTAGAAGCAGCCCTTCAGTCGGGTTCTCTCATTACGGCCCGTTATGCAGCAGAACAAAATAGAGACGTTTTTGTTGTCCCAGGTTCCCCCATGGACCCCCGTTATCGTGGGAGCAACGCTCTCATCCGAAATGGAGCAACCCTTATAACCAAATCTCAGGATGTCCTTGATGTATTAAACGAACCTTATCGTCAAATTATGAAAGAAGCTACTTTTGAAGAAGAACAAGCGACAGAACAAGATAATTACCTTGAAGAACTTCCTGAACATGATTCAAAAACAGCAGAAGATTTGAGTAAAAAAATCATGGATCAATTAAGTAGCGCTCCGATTTTCCTTGACGAACTGATCAGAGAGTGCTCTTACTCATCATCAATAGTCCTCTCGGCCCTTTTAGAACTTGAGCTGGCAGGCAAAATAACAAGACACCCTGGCAATAAAATATCAACCTAATAAAAAGACTAAAGGCATCCATTCTTATGAAACTCGTCGTTGTTGAGTCCCCCGCAAAAGCAAAAACCATCAATAAATATCTTGGTAGTGATTATATTGTTCTCGCCAGTTACGGCCATGTTCGTGATCTTCCGTCAAAGGATGGGTCTGTAGATCCAGAAGATCATTTTAAGATGAAGTGGGCTATGGATGTTCGCTCAAAAAAACAAGTGGCGGACCTTATTGCTGCCGCGAAGAAATCCGACGAAATCCTTCTCGCAACTGACCCTGATCGCGAGGGAGAAGCTATTTCTTGGCACGTCAAAAAAGTGCTCCAAGAACAAAAAACCATCAAAGACAAACCTTTTTCCCGTGTGGTTTTTCACGAAATAACTAAAACAGCTATTCTAAAAGCCATCGACAACCCTCGTCCCTTAGATGAAGCCCTCATTCAAGCTTATCTTGCACGGCGCGCCCTTGACTATTTAGTGGGCTTTAATCTCTCTCCTATTTTATGGCGGAAACTTCCTGGTAGTCGTTCTGCTGGTCGCGTACAATCCGTTGCTCTGCGCATTATCACTGATCGAGAAGCTGAAATTGAAAAATTTATTGCCCAAGAATATTGGTCTGTTTTAGGACTTTTTGGCGCCGCTACTGGAAAAGATTTTGAAACACGCCTTACACGCTTAAATGGCAAAAAGCTCGAAAAGTTTACCCTTGGATCTGAGAGCGACGCGAAAACAGCCCTTGCCGCAATACAAGCCCAAGCCTATGACATCTCGAAGGTAGAGCGCAAACAAACAAAGCGCAATCCAACGGCACCCTTTACAACCTCTACATTGCAACAGGAGGCCTCTCGCAAATTACGTTTTGGTTCCAAGCGCACGATGCAGCTGGCACAACGTCTTTATGAAGGTATCTCCCTTGGAGGTGAAACCGTTGGTTTGATTACCTATATGCGTACAGATAGTGTGACTGTTGCTCAAGAAGCCCTTGATGCCACAAGGTCTCATATTGAGAAATCTTATGGAAAAGAATATCTTCCTGAATCACAACGTGCCTATAAAAGCAAAGCCAAGAATGCTCAAGAGGCCCACGAAGCTGTCAGACCAACGGATGTTACGCGCACACCTGAATCTGTGAAAGCGGCCTTGGATGAAGATCAATTTAAGCTTTATGAATTGATTTGGAAACGCATGGTTTCATCACAAATGGAGAGTGCGAAATTTAATCAACTCACCATTGATATTTCTTCCAAAGACAAAAACATTACCTTTCGCGCGACAGGATCAACCCTCCTCTTTGATGGTTTTCTCAAGCTCTACGAAGAAGGCAAAGACAATGAAGAAGATGAAAATAACCAACGCTTGCCCGATGTAAAAGAGGGCGAGAAAGCTGACCTTAAAAAGGTAACACCCAACCAACATTTTACGCAACCTCCTCCTCGTTTTACAGAAGCCTCTCTTGTAAAACGCCTAGAAGAGCTTGGCATCGGTCGTCCCTCAACTTATGCCTCTATTATGTCAACCCTTTTGGATCGATCTTACGTGCGCCTTGAAAAACGCCAGTTAATCCCTGAAGGACTTGGACGTGTTGTCACAACATTCTTGGTACAGTATTTCCAAAAGTACTTGGAGTATGATTTTACCGCTGATCTCGAAGAGCAACTGGACGGCATTGCCGAAGGAGATGAGAAGTGGGAAAAAGCTCTTCAAGATTTCTGGGTTCCTTTCAAGAAAGCTGTGGATGAAACAGCGCCTTTACGCATTACAGAAGTTATTGATTTTCTCAATGAGCAATTGGGAACTTTTCTTTTCCCTATTATTGAGGAGGGCAAAGACCCTCGCAAATGTTCTTCCTGTGATGAAGGGCAACTGAGCCTTAAACTTGGTCGCTATGGAGCTTTTGTAGGCTGCTCTAATTATCCAGATTGCAATAATACACGCCAACTGGGCAAGGCAAAAGCCGATGAAGAAGGTATTGAGGGTGTTGATATGGCTGCGAAGTTTGAGCCAAAAAGCCTAGGACAAGATCCTGAAAGAGGGCTTGATGTTACAGTAAGAAAAGGTCCTTACGGATTTTATTTTCAGTGGGGAGAAGCGAAGCCAAAAGAAAAACCAAAACGCGTTGCATTGCCCAAGGGAAAAAACCCTGATGAAGCCACCCTTGAGGAAGCTCTCACCTTGGGTGCTCTTCCAAAGACCCTAGGCAATCACCCAGAAAGTGGTGAAGAAATTATTCTTGGTCAAGGACGCTTTGGGCCCTATGTAAAATATCAAGGAAAATTCACGTCCGTTCCAAAAGGCACTGACCACCTTAAGGTCACCCTTGACGATGCCGTTGAAATCATTGCTAACGCCCCCGTAAAAAAAGCAAAAGCCCCTGCCGCAAAAAAAGCCGCGCCAAAGAAGGCTCCTGCAAAAAAAGCTACTCCTAAAAAACCCGCCACAAAGAAGGCGTCTGCAAAGAAAGCTGCTCCTAAAAAGGCAAAAGCATAGCAAATCTTAACCTATGAGCGCCTATATAGCTGATTGGTTTTACGTGTACATGAGGCGTCAGCGACAACACCTGTTCTTATAGGTACAGGGCGCAGCAACAAAGTGTAAGCGTGGAACTAATTATAGTTCTTCCAAAAAGGCCATGGATCTTCCTCCCATGGTCTTCTTCTTTTCTCAATGAGACGGCGAAAATACATTATTAAAGTAACTTTTCTTTATGTTTATCTACGGCCTAAGTGCTTCCTATACATCTCTTGCTCACGCTTTTCTTCCACCTCAAAATGTTCATCAATAGACGCGGCGTTCCCAAGGAATAAAACTGCAAAAAGAGCTTGTTGAATTTTCTGTAACTTATAAATATAGCTGTAACGAAGCCACCCCCCTCTGATAATATTATCAACCAAAACAGAATAGACTTGGCGGTCTGACTCGTAAAAGTAAGGATTCTCATCATTTTCTTTTAACTCTGTTTCTAGGGCTTTATAGTCATTTTTAAGGCGCTCAAACTGCTTTAAACGCTCTGGGGTATCGGCTAAAATAGACATAGCCTCTTTGTTGATTTCGATTGTAGAGAAAAGATCTTTCGTTGTTTTTCGGTACTCTTCTAAATTCTTCGCAACCTCTCGCCCAAGAGGAATTAAAGTCTCTACCATTTGAGGGACAATTACACCATACACCCTCTCACTTTTTTCACTCCCATAAGAAAAAGAAGTGCTAATAATTAAAATCAAACATATATAACGAAATAAATTCACTGAAAAACTCCCTCTCATTAATTATTTTATGATATTAATAAAAAGGAATTAATAAAGCTTTAAAATCTGAAATTCGTGGTTTAAACCTAAGTAAAATCTGAGAAACGACACTTAATGAGACTAACCTTAAAAATACTCTTTCGACTTTTCACAACAGGCGTTGTCTTTCTATTGATTGCCGTGTTTTCTCTTTTCTTTTTTGCTAAAGAGCATATCAACACGACTTATAATATTCATTGGGATTCTGTACAGATCGGTTGGCATCATCTCACTTTTAAAGGACTTCGTTTTACATCAGACCCAGAAAATACGCCCTCTCTTCAAAAGGTATCTCTTTATTTTGATTATGGGAAAATCTATGACAAGGAAATTAAAAAAATTGTCATCGATAGGCTGATAATTCCCCTGAACATAGATGAAGATAATAACCTCCTCCTGCCCCATCTTTCTTTTTTGGACAAGTCAGATCATGCCGATACCAACGCAGATATTTTTACACTGCCAGACCTAGGCTTTTCCATTTTAGAAACGGAGATTAAGCATCTCACCCTTAAAGGCGAGCATACGACCTATGGACCCTATTCCCTTGATCTCGAACCCGATTCTTTCCTTTTGCAACCAGAGCAATCCCTCTCCTCAAAAGGGCCTTGGGCAGCGTCTTCATCAAAGGGAAATTTAAAAGGAACGTATGTAATCGAAATGATATCAGGCCTCCCTTTTAAAAACGCTCTCAAAGCGCATCTCACAATTACCGAAGGCTCTTTGGCGCCTATAAAGACCATGACAGCAAGTGAAGTAAGCGGCAATATTCACATTGAAAACCAAGAGCTCACCTATAGCCTGATGCTAAAAGATATTTTGTATGGCTCGGACTTTGCACCCTTGAATCTGAAAGTGGACGGCAAAACAGACCTACAAAATAAGATTGATTTTAAATTCGCTCTTTCTCTCCCCTTTCACAACTTTACCCTTAATGGCGAAGGCGAGCATTCTTTTACAGGGAATGGGCATACAACAGTAACCTCAAACTCTTTAGTCTTTCCAAAAAACAGCCAATCTTTTGAAAAACTCTGGAAAAAAGCACCACCCTTCTTAAAAACATTTTCAGGAAAATTGAACACAAAAGGAACACTTAAGTGGACAAAAGACGGTCTAGAACCTTCCCTTATTTTTACTCTTTTAGAAGGAAACGTGGCAGGGGCAGGGTATAACATTGAAGGCCTTGAAACCAAGCTCCACCTTAAAGGCCTCTCCCCTCTTTTAACGGCTCCACAACAAGTCATGCATATCCAATCCATTAAAGGGCCTCTTGCCCTTAAAAAAGGCAAAATCATTTATGGCGCCACAGCAGCAAAGGGCCTAAAGGCTGAGAGCCTCTCCTTTGATTTTGCAGGAGGTACTATCAAAGCAACGCCCATCTCCCTTTGGCCTTTGAAATTTCCCATCGCCTTTGATCTAACCTTTAAAAACGTTTCTTTGTACGAACTGACAAAACTTGCTGAGATCGATGGTTTAAGTGCCAAAGGGATTTTAAAGGGAACGCTTCCTGTAAAAATTCACTCTGACTTTAGCATCACAATCGATACGGGCTTTGCTCATGCAACAAATAGTGGCTATATTCGTTATCGCCCCCTTACCAAGATTTTACCCACTGATCATGACTCTACATCATTGATATCCCAAGCCTTAGAAAATTTTGAATTTAGTGACTTTAAGATGGATATCAAAAAAATTCCCCATAAGGATACGGAGCTTCTTTTAGACGTGACCGGCCATAATCCTAAAGTTTTAGAGGGACACCCCTTTCACTTCCGCATTAATGTCAAGGGGCCTTTAGAAGAGATTATTCAGAAAAGTCTTGACGTTATGATGTCTGATGGTAAATTAGATAAAAATATTTTAAAGAATTCACATGAATAAATTGTTCTTATTTAAAACTAAAAAGTTATTGCATATTTCTCCAATAGCTTTGTCATTACTCCTTTTTTCTTGCTCTCCTGTTGTGACAGTCAAGGCGCCAAAAAAGCCCATCGAAGTCAATATCAACTTAAAGATTGATCACAAACTCAAAGTAAAAGTAGATCGCGAGCTTGATAAAGTCATCAAAAAAAACCCAGATATATTCTAAGGAATCTAGCAATGAAAAAAATACTCCATAAAATAGTTTCTTTAAGTTTTGTAGGCCTCGTTGCTGCAACAGTCCTAAGCCTTCCAACACCTGCACAAGCTCACATGTCAGCCCAAGAAGCCAAACAAAAGAAGCTGATCGCAGAAAGAGGTGATGGTTATGTTAAGGCTTTGACAGCCGAGGGCCAAGCCATCGCAGCGGCAATCAATGCCCAACGACGCGCTTATTATGAAGACGTTGCACGACAAACTGGCGCTAGTCCAGCTCAGGTCGCTCAAGAAGCTGCTGGCCGCTTATAAAGTTTCAAGGTATTCTCATCCCAAAAAAAAGCCTGTATCAAGATCACTGACTGACACAGGTCTTTTCTTATATCAATACGATTATCAAAGACTCTATTTTTCTAATCCTCTGGCAATTTGCTCCCAAGAAACAAATTTGAAATTCGACCCGCCCCCTTTGCTGGAACGGTTATCATGGGCCACAAAGAGCCCTTTGGGGAAATGAGGAAGCGCGTGGTGCGTTACATCAACACCATCGGTTTCTTCTGTGCCTTCCATCGTACCTTTAGACGCAATTTGAAACGTACCCACATAACCATGGGGTGCTTGACGTTGGTAAACAACATAGGTGCTATTGCCTTGAGACGAGGCAATCAAATAACCTTTTCCCTCTTGCCCATAGTAGATGGTCAACCCCTCGATATCAGCAACCAAGTACTGCCCGACACCATCGATTTTTTCTCGCGCTGTTCCTCCCAAGGGATCTGCACTGTATTTCCAGATGGCAACATTTTCTTCTCCCACAAAAAGAGCACCACTTTCATCATCTGCAACACAGCCTTCAGAAATAGAGCCCACCTCAAAGGTACGAACACTCTTTGCAGCAATCAGTCCATTTCCTTGGTCAACTAATTCAACTTGCTCGACCTTCCCGTCTTTAGAGGTTGCAAAGAAATAGAATTTATTGTTTTGATGGTTATGATAGAGGCATCCCCCATAGGGAGAAAAATCAAAGGTAAAGTCCTTAGCTGTAACATTTATCAAACGGCGCGCGTTAGCGTCAACCTTATAAATAGCAACATTTTTTTGAGAGCGATGTGTTGCAACGATAAGATCCACTTTTTCTATACCTTTAGCGGTTTTTAAGGGAAAATCATATCGAAGATCTACATTATTCATGCGCCCATCGGCTACAAAGTTAATTTCTTTTCCTTCTAAATCATAAAGGTGCAGGCCACCTCCAATACGACTTTTGTTTGTAGCAATCACGAAGCTTTTAGAAGGGTCTTTGCTATTTACATAAATCGCGGGATCATCCACATGGTCTTCTCCATCCTTTGAGGGTGGTGTTTGAAAATGAGCGTGCACATCATGAATGGTAGAGGTTTGTTTTACCTGTGAGGAACAAGCCGTTAAAGCCCCTAAAAGAATGAGTGCGCAAAAAAAATTTTTCATGAATTCCTCCCTAAGATTATTTTTTTAAGAACCCTCTTCATAATAGTTAAGTGTAGCGGTTTTGGATGAGAAAACGATGAAGTGAGATCGTGGAAACGTAA
>DOCA01000001.1 GCA_003503995.1 Holosporales bacterium | reverse complement strand
GCGCCGACATTATGGGGGTCGGTTACCTGATCCAATAGAATAATTAAAGAGCTTTCATCGCCTTGATGGTGCTCAATAAGATCCTCAAGGGGTGGTGTTGCAAGGGGGTCTGTTTCCAAAGCAATACCTTGGTGAACAGCGTCTCTACCAAATTTATGGGTGAGATCATCCTGAGAAACAAAATCAATTTTAAGGTGGGGGTGGGCTTGCTGAATTTCGTCGGCTTTACCAGAGGTTTTGCTTAAAAGGAGTCGACCAAGGTGACGCTTAGGATTGTCAAGGGCGCTTAAGACGGCATGTTGGCCATAGAGGTAAATCATGATTTAAGTAAACCTTTAAGATAAGGGGAAATTTCATAATCCATAATGACTTTTTAGTCTTAAAAGTCAATGTTTTTGATGTGGAGTCATTTCACAAAGGCCCCAGATATCGCTCCTACGGAACCCTCTGCATAATGCTCTTGACCTATAAACAGGGGCTTCATCGATGGCGCCTAGACTAGAATCTTTTTGAAAAGACTGTATTATTTATAGGGTAATATTCTTAAAAGATATAATCTGCTAAAGTAGGGAAGCGAAAGAGATGAGAGATTCAAAGCTGTTCAGAATAAAAACTGCACATTCTATAGGTATGTTTTTAGGGGCGATATTGCTGAGCCCTGTGATGATTTTTCCTTTTTCGTTTGTCTTTGCAACGAGTCTTTCAAATCCTGTCGACAGTGTTTTAGATGAGGGTGAACCTATTGTGCCTGATGCCTTTGGCTCATCAAATATTTCTCCTAAGGAAAGAGCCGAGAAAAAGAGAAAAGCTGAAGAGAGAAAAAAACGTCGTCAAGAACAGATGGCGCGAGAAAGAAGAAACCGGCTCAAAAAAAGTGCAAGGAGTCGCTATAAAAAGAGTACTAGAGGGCGATAGACCTCGCGAATTGGATCTTAGGGTTGGAAAAAAAGGAACCTGAAAGCTCTTTTTTGAGTTTGTAATTTCTCTATGAAGCCTTAAAGGCTTTGCTGCTTTAAGAATGGAGTCTAGCCATGAGCAAAGATCTTTATGCCTTCGGAAATAAGTTCTTTTTCTGCTGTGCAAAGCTCTTCATCCGTGGGGAAAAGTCCACTGAGTTGCTTTTTCAGGTCTTGTATTTGTTCATAGCGCAAAAGGTATGTTGAAGGTAAGGGCAATGTGAAATCAATGCCGTGGAGACAGGAGGGAAAATCAACTTGATGAGGATGTTCTTTTTCATCATTTGTCATAGAAGCCCATTTTTCCCGTAGCTTTTTCATTTCACGATCTAGGAGTGATGTTCCAGCAAGGCTTTCTTGAAGACTCTCTTGTAGCTGCTCAACAAGCCAATTTGGGGCTGTTGTTCCAGTCGATGTGGTATCTTTTTCTAAAGTGTAGAAAGCCTTGTTACCAGGGTAATAAGAAAAGAAAGCAGAGCTATCGACGAGCTCGCTACTAAATATAATGGTGTCTTTCTCGACCATGAGGCCGTCTTCTTCTACTTCTGCCGTAGACGATTTAAAGATCGTTAGGGCACCATAACGGTCACCTTCTGTTAAAGCCGTAGAGAATGTATCTGCTGGGCCGTGGGTATAGCTTGTGAGTTGTTCTTCGTGATAGGCTTGTTTCCCTTTTTTTGGCGCAATATGCTACGTGTAAGGAGGGGCCTCTTTGGGCTGATCTTTTGGTAAAAACATCACGGTTAAAGGAGAGTCAGTTGCGTTTCGAATGGTCAGAGGAGGGCGAACATGAACAACATCTTCTTCTTCTGAAGTATCTATTATTATTTCAGAGGCCTTAAGAGCGTTAGTAGGGGCAATGACAAAAAGGGCTGCTGCCCCCAAAAGAAGTAGAGTTGTTTTTTTCATCGTGAGTTCCTCCTTGAAAGTTTTATGTTAACGCTACAAAAGTCCATTGGCATCGTCAAGATAAATCAAGGTCCTCCCAAAAAGTTGGGGCGTATTCTTTTGTTTCTTTAAGGATATTATGCCGAGATTTTTCATAGAATTTTACACGAATATTATGTTGCTTGCAGAATTCAAGGGTCGAAGTGCTATCAACGGCACCATCATTACCGGCTACATAAGCTACATAATCAATTGCTTTTGGAAGAGAGGTGTTGCAAAGAGGGGTTTCTGAATCAAAAGCCGCTGAAACCCATCCATAGGTTGGGCCTCCTGTAATAAGACTTGGGTTTTGAGTCATCATCTCGTTCGTGTCATCAAAGGCTTTTCGATCATGATGCCCTTTAAAACGCGTAAAGTCAGATTTTGAGAGATCAAGGTCTCCATAACCAACGGCATAGGTCTTGGAAAAACCAAGAAGCTCTGCAGCTTTAGAAAGATTTTTTGCCATAATATGGGGCCAAGGGCTTGTTTTGAAACGAATCATGGGAACAATTAAAAGAGCTCTTTTGAATTGGATTGGGGTTTTTGTGGCATAATCTTGCAGGTAACGCACAGCTAAATGCCCCCCCAGAGAAGATCCTATAATATAAAATTCAACGTCCTGCCCTTCATAGGCAGGAGCAATCGTATTTGTGATTACCTGGTGGATGTCAGAGAGGTAAGTCTCGAAAGAGTCAATATGCCCCCGTTGGTTGTTAGGACCTAAACGCCCAAGGGAGGCGCCGTGACCCCGCATATCAATACACCAAAAATCTGCTTGGTGGGCTAATTCTACGTCTTGAGTGCCTGTATAATCATGACCTGTTATGCCTAAGATGAGCCCTTTATTTTTCTGAAAAAAGGACGCGCGCCCGGGTAAGAAAACAACCACCTTTTTAGGAGCATTTTGAAAAGCGTGTTTAGCTTTTGTATGTGTAACGCGCAAGGTAATATCTGGGGCAACTTTTACGTCATAGGGAATTGAAATATCATGCAGCAGGTCTGCATGGGCACTTTTAAAAGCAAATAACAGAGTGCAGAATAGTAAAGCGGGGCGAGAGAAAAGAATCATATTAACAAAACCCTATATTTTTCTAAAGAAGTCTAACATAAGCCTATGGTTTTTAAAAGTTCTTCCTCTCGTTGATTTACCGTCTTCTTAGTGGAGCCAACTTTTCCGCTCTTTAATGAACGCTATTTTTCTGGCGGTTGCATCATAAAGATCAGCCATAAAACCGTTTTTAATATAAGCAGCCATGGTATTAATATGTTCTACGGAAAGGTCAGACAAAAGCTCGACGATATCGCCACGTAAATTGTAGTTTTCGTCGCTTATGAAAATTGATCTGCACTGTTTAAAATGGCTTGCAGTTGTTCTATAGGGCACAAACCGAGGGCTTCAATTAGACTGGCTTTTTCCTCGTCTTCAAGAATGTGTTGGCTACTTTCGTTTTTACCAAAGAATATAACGGCATGGGTTCCAATGAACTCAATCTGTTCAGAGGTGCAGTGCAATAAAAGGCTGTGCATAACAAAGTCTAAATGTTCACTACAATCATCGTTTGGAAATAAGTTCTGGAATTGGGTGTTTATAACCCTCCCAAGTTGTTGAATATCTTGTGGGGAGTGATCCTTTCTAAAAAGAGCTGCAAGAATATCCTGGCGCAGACCTTCATGAAGGAGGCCTCGTGTGAAAAAAGGCATGTTATTCCCAAGGGCAATCAATTGCTCTTCAGAAAGTTCCAGCAAAAGTTTCACTCTATGGTCTGAGAGTATGTCTTCTTGAGGGGAGAAGAAGTGTGAGGCGTACCTTGCAATCAGAAAAAGCTTTCGGGTGTTTTGATCGTCTTCTTTTTCAAAGTGCCAAGCAAGTTTTTGTAAGATAGCTCTTTTTAAGTAAGCATTGTCCCTGTCTTTTTTTTTCTGCTTTTCCCAAAGGGCTTTTGAGTGGATATCAACGGAGAAAATTGGATCATGACAAAGAGCACGAAAAATCCGTGCATCAGAAGATAAATAGTTTGCAGAATCATTTTCTAAAAGCAGGATGCAGACGGCATTGGGAAGCGGTTGGATTGCAACAAAAAGCTGTTGACTATCGTCATCGTCAATGTGTTGGAAAAGTCTTTTTACTTCTTTTTCTATTAATTTTTTTTGAAGGCATTTGCTTTTGAATGTTTTGTTATAAATTGTGCAAGTTTGGCTGAGGGCACAGGCAGAGTTATAATCAAGACCTTG
>DOCA01000041.1:1375-4233 GCA_003503995.1 Holosporales bacterium | reverse complement strand
CTAACAATAAGGGTAGGTATAATAAAGGCTAGAAAATAGTTACGCGTGACCATATTTTTGGTTAAATGTCTCATCATTCATTGTGAGGTACAATATGAACTCAATAAAAGCAATAAATGCGGGAATTAGTGTCCAACAAAAGAGCAGATAAAGAATGCCTTGGCCAACTTGACCTAGATAGAATTTATGAATACCAAATCCCCCTAAGAAAAAAGCTAAAAGAGCTGCGGCCATTTTACTTTTACCATTTGGGGCTACTTGGCCGAAGTTGATAGTTGCATTCTGGCCAATCTGACGAACGCCACATTGAGGGCATATTTCTGCTTTTGACTTTATTTTGGAGCCACATTCACTGCAAAATTTTTCATCAATATTCTTCGCTGCTAGTTTATCCATCTTTTCCCTTTCTTAAGTTAATTTCTAATCCAAAGATGAGGTGCTTTATGTTTCTACCGTAGTGATATGTGGTGCACAACCCATGGACAGGAACTATGTCTGGAACCAAATAGCACTGCTATAGTTCATACTTTTGAATAATTGGCTATAATCATAAGTTGATGAAATGAAAGCCGCTATTCAAAGTTTCCGGCGCCTTTTCAGATATTTGATTTTCTATTTCTGCTCGAGTATTTGTTTTAATTTTAAGGCTGTTTGAGTTTGCCAGATAGGCTGTATCTCCGTTTTCGTGAAAAGAGACAACCTGATATCCCTTTCCGAGAAATAAGTAGTAAAGCGCGGTACCGTTAGATACATTGCATGTCATTTGACTTATTTGGGTTGGATAACTAGACTCCTCTGCAAAATATGCTTCTGCGCTAAGCTGGCAACTCTTCAGATCACTTAAGGCGGCTGAGTTGAAGGCTTTTAGTCGATAGGCAGAAAATTGTGGCATCGCTATGGCTGCAATCGCTCCAATGCCAAATATCCCAATTATGGGCATCACCAAAGCAAGTACAATTGCTTTTCCACTGGCTGCTGGGTAAAGCTGCGCCAATTCATCTTCACTCTTGAAGCAGTAAATAATAAACTCAATAAGTGCAGCAAAACCAGGGATCCCAGTCCAACAAAAGAGAAAATAAAGTACGCCAAGGCCATATTTTTTTTGATAGAGTTTGTGTCCTCCGAGCCCACCGAGAAAAAAAGTAATGAGAAGCAATGCGACCTTGCTAATAGTGTTTGTTGGCGGGGTGATACACCTAATCCCACAAGATGGGCAAATTTCAGCTTTAGCATTCATTTCATTGCCACATTCAGCACAAAACTTTTTTTGCACATTTACGACTGTTTCGGCATTGTCCATTTTTTATCTCCGTTGTATGTTTTTATTTGAAAAAAGGTATGATTGCTTTTGCTAAACAACCACCCCATATGAATCAAAAATGTGAATGATTTTACAGAAACTCAATAAAAGTAAATTGTCTGCCAAAAAAATTCACTATATTTTTAATGGCTTAATTAAATTTGCCCTATGTACAATAGGGCAAGAATCAGGGTTCCAATTCCCCCGGTAATTAGCCCAAATAACATTCTCCCCCTCCCTCCTTTTTGGGGATTTTTCTTAAGGTCGTAAAAAGCTAGAATCCCAAGCAAAAGGGCAAGCGGGGCCGGAAAAATTAAAAGAGCAAATAAACCTGCATATCCTGCTGAGATGGCCAAACCTGAACGACCTACGGGTAGAAGAATTTTGGTTGCAATATCATAATCATTTTGTGGCTTAAATATTTGGCGACAACCACAGGAAGGACATATCTCATCAGTGGATTTGATTGGTTCCCCGCAATCTACACAAAATTTATTATCCATATCGGTTTTCTTTCTGCTTTGAGCTCACTATTTTTATAGATTAAAAGCAAGTCACACTTATGATAGTTATGAAACTGAGTAATTTTCGGAAAATTGAAATGGCCATATCCCCAACAAAGCTAATATGACAGTAAAATGGAAAAAGTTTATTTCATCTGTCCTCTCGCACATTGGAGAATACAAATTATAGATATTAAATTATAATGTCAATAGGTAAATTATTTATAATTCGTGATTTATGTTCTGAATAGGAGTATTGTTTCATAAATAAATTGTAATTGATGGGCCGTTGCTATATTCATTTAGGCTTATATGAAAGCGATTTTTTAACCTTTAGTCTCTGCTTGCCATCGCACCAGTGGTGGCATTAACCAAGATCATCGGAAATATAGCGTTAGCCTATTCAAGGTTTGTTTTGGATAAGTTGAAGTTTGTGATGAATAATCCAGAACCTATAAAAGGAGTATGTTTTGCCCATTTCACTTTATCTCGTCTGGTTTTTGATAGGTGTTGGTTTCCTCATTGGGGAAATGGTGGTTCCTGGCTTTATCTTAATTTTCTTTACAGCGGGCAGTTGGATTGTTGCTGGTACGGTTTTTTTTCTAGAGGACCTAGCTTTGACCACCCAGATCATTGTGTTTATTGTTTCATCTCTGGTTTTTCTTTTTACCCTGCGACGCTATGGGTTGAACACCTTTAAAGGGGATAGCAAAGGCGGAGTTGATGATGAATTTTCCAAGACCGGACAAAAAGCTGTAGTGACCGAAGCCATAGATCAAGACGGTTACGGTGAAATACAACTAAACGGAACCTTCTGGCGAGCCACGGCAGATATTTCTATCGATAAAGATCAAAGAGTCATCGTTGAGGGACAAGAGTCGAACAACAATCTTGTCTTAAAAGTTAAGCCAATTGCCGGTATAGAACGCAAATAATAACCCATATTCTCACCCTTTAGGTGGAGGAGTAATAATGATATCATCAGGTTTAGTTATTTTTGTAGTATTGGCGATTTTTATCGTTGTTGTCTTGGTCAAAACCGCTGTTGTTGTCCC
>DOCA01000041.1:0-1290 GCA_003503995.1 Holosporales bacterium | reverse complement strand
GTTCCCTTCCTTGATAGCGTTGCTTATCGACGTTCCCTAAAAGAGGTCGTCATCGATGTCCAGAGCCAAACCTGTATTACTGCTGATAACATCAGCATCGCTGTCGACGGGGTTCTGTATATGCAGGTCATGGACAGCAAAAAATCAGCCTATGGCATTGATAATTATGAACTTGCCGCAGCTCAGTTGGCACAAACCTCGTTGCGATCAGTGATTGGTAAGATCGAACTGGACAAAACCTTTGAAGAACGCGATACGCTGAACCAGCAGATTGTTGCTGCTATCGACGCTGCTGCAACCAACTGGGGGATTAAAGTGCTGCGCTACGAGATCAAAGATCTGACCCCGCCGCAAACTGTTATGCAGGCGATGGAAGCGCAGATGAAAGCGGTGCGGGAAAAACGGGCTGCAATTGCCACCTCTGAGGGTGATCGAGATTCACGGGTCAACCGGGCAAAGGGTTTGAAGGAAGAAGCGATTGCCATCTCCGAAGGCGAAATGACCAAGCAGATCAACGAGGCGAAGGGTAAAGCACAAGAGATTGAGCTGGTCGCAGAAGCAACCGCCAAGGGTGTCAAGCTCATCGCTGAAGCTCTGAGTGCTGAAGGTGGTGACATGGCTGCAAACCTGCGAGTTGCAGAGCAATATGTTAAGGAATTCGGTAAGCTGGCCAAAGAAAGTAATACCATGTTGATCCCGTCCAACATGGGGGATATGGCAGGTATGGTCGCTACTGCAATGTCGATTTTGGGAAAAACAAAAACAGTAGTGACTAGCAACTAAATCAGTTTCTTAAAGTTAGGGAATCTTGCATACTCTAAAGTTCACTCTAGCAGCCCATCGGACTTGATATGCACAGACTGTGTAAGTTCACCCCATTGGGGTAATTGTTGTTAAAGATTAATAGCGGTGTCTCATTTTTGCTTCTGCTGATAAACGATTGGCTGTTTTTGTCACATACAAAAGTATTTCCTACGGTTTTATACCTTTAGAAAAAAGAAAAAGGGTTGAGTCTTTGCTTGACCCTTTTTTGAGCAGTATCGAGAAAAGTTTTCGCTCCGATAAATTCAAATTGCAAGTAGTACCACGAGCCATAGGCGCTGAAGTCAAAGTCGGAAAATACCGGATTATTGAGTTTTTCATCTATCCGTTCATTAAATATCTGGATGAAGGAATCAGTGTCAGATAGAATTCTCCATAAAATTGACACAACGTTGTAGGACGTCATGTTGAAGAGGGTTTTCTTCCGTGGTCAAAACATGGGGGACTTCATCGCCATAACAGTGAAAC
>DOCA01000060.1 GCA_003503995.1 Holosporales bacterium | reverse complement strand
ACTCTCTCTTTGTGTTCTAAGGTTGCGCCTAAAAACCTTGAAGGTGTTATGATGGGGGGTGTTATGATGGGCGTGTCTTTTTCTTATCTTTTTGGGAGCACTCTTGCAAAATTTGCGAGTCTCCCTGAAGAAAACCTTGAATCCCTTGATGCAGTAAAGTCTTTAATGGTTTACGGAGATTTATTTTAGAACATGTCTTTAATTTCTATGGTTTGCATTGGAATCACTCTGGTGAGCGGGCTCTGGATGAGCAAGATTACACGCGCAAAACAAGAAGCTTCTTTGACGTAAGCATCAAAAAAAAGAATAAAGATAAACATCCTGTGCCGAGCGTAGGTAAACGCCTTATAAGCCCCATAACTTTTTTTATTTTGTCCTTTTTAAGAAATGGGTCACAATACATTATAGAAGTTTCCACAAAAGAGTATTTTGCAGAAAATTCTATGTAAATAGGAGGCCTAATATGAAAAAACACATACGCTATATTTCTAAGCTTTTAATCATCCCCTTAATTCCTTTATACGCTCTGTTACACCTAGTGATGCAACGGATAAGTCTACCTTGGTTGATCAAGAGGAGGTAGGCACACACCCTACTCGTAGTTCATTTTTTAGTAACTTA
Organism: Holosporales bacterium; assembly: GCA_003503995.1. Lineage (GTDB taxonomy): Bacteria > Pseudomonadota > Alphaproteobacteria > Caedimonadales > UBA9215 > UBA9215. The sequence continues at coordinate 2,676 of DOCA01000060.1, read as the reverse complement.
TTTGCAAGTGATGAATTTCAAGATCTGCTTGATGGACCCTCAACAGTTGTTGCCCTAAGGCATATGCACACCTCTTTTGCAGCTATGGCTTATGGTGCCTATGATTATTTAAAAACAGAATATCGTTTTTATACTCCTTTATGGAATTTCAACAGTGCTCCCGATCTAGTGTCCGATAGAGATTCTAGGTAATATTTGGAACGACTATAGAGTTTTTCAAAGGCCTTTATAAAGCCTGCTTCATTTTGATGATTCGGTCGTAAGATTTATTGATGCGCTCTTGGGTAAGGCGGCCGCTCTTAACGGCCTCTTCAATAATATCGATAATCTTATCCACAAGATTTGCATCAACGGGTTTTTGATCTTCAGCATTAATGCCTTTTTGGGCTGCCGTATTAATAGAGAACAAAAGAATATCTACATCAGCTTCAACAGCCAAAAGAACGATTTCTTCAAAGCGATAGTTTTTTTGAATGGCGCCCATAAAGAGATCATCGGAAATAACAACGCCGTCATAGGGGTGATCTCCTTCTCTCAAAAGCTCTTTTAAAATTGTTGGTGATAGGGTCGCTGGATGATTCTCATCTAAATTGCGCATCATCACATGGGCTGTCATTACCATATCAATTAAGCCTTTTTCTGAAAGGGCTTCATAGGGGGCGAGTTCAAGGTCGGCTTCATAAGTGTTCGTGACGTCCGTTAAATCAATGTGAGTATCGGAGGGCGCCAAGCCATGACCAGGAAAATGTTTAAGGCTGGTGAGGATACCCTGTTGATGGTGGGCGTTAATGAACTGAGATGCATATTCCACAATAATTCTTGGATCGGCCCCATAGGCGCGTTCAAGGCCTCCAATAACGGGATTCACCAGAGGCGTCTCAGACTCAAGGGTCGGATTATGATCTAAGTCCACAACGGGGCCAAATACCACGTTAAATCCAGCACTGGCCGTGGTTTTAGCCATATCAGAATAATGAGAAAAGGCTTCTTTGGGAGTAAGGTTTTTTGCAACATTTTTGGCGCTTCTATAATCCTTGAAGCCATTTTTAGCATTCAAACGTTGGACTTTGCCGCCTTCTTGATCAACGGCCAAAAGAAGAGGAAGGCTGGTTTTAAGAGATTGAAAATGCTGAGTAAGGGTGCACGTTTGTTTAGGATTCACAATATTATAACGAAAGAAAATCACACCACCCACAAGACCTTGTTCGATCTTTTTTGATAGGGAGAGGACTTGGGATTCTGAGGGCTTTGTCGCGTGGAAACCAACCATAATCATTTGGCCAATTTTCTGACGGAGGGGGATATCTGTCGAAGTCATCGTATTACCTTTGCAAGGATTAAAGGAAAGAAGGAGGGTCGTCATTACCATAAGGCGAGAGAAATTAAATCGGATCATTTTAAGGCTCTATTTTTAGTTTTCTAAAGCTTATCACGGAGCTCCTTTTTTACAAGTTGCAAATAAATATTCAGTGGGTATAGTCGTTCATGTGATGCAAAATTCTTCTCTTAAAGACGAATAGAATGATAAATTTTACTGATCTTTTTAAGGGCTCGTGGCGTTTTGAGAGAAATGTTAAGGGCCTTTTCCCACAGCCCTTAGACTTTGAGGGGCGTGCCCAGTTTGTCCAAAAAGATGCCTATCGTTTTTATGAAGAATCTGGCGCGTATGCTTTGAATGATCAACAAATCGATTTTGCGACATCTTATCTATACCAGTTTGTCGATCAAACTCATTGTCGTGTTCTCTTTTCTGATCAACGCTTCTTTTATGAGCTGACTCAATCTCCACAAAATATAGAGCACCTTTGCGGTCAAGATCATTATAAAGGGCATTTTGAACAACTCTCTAAAGATCACTGGAGGCTCAATTGGCACATTAGTGGCCCTCGTAAGAAAAATAGTCAAATCACCACTTGTTATTTTAGAGCGTGATGAAATATGCTATGCTGTGGGCATGACACATAATAATACTGAAACACAGCACATAGCTCATCTATCAACTATCGTTGATCGTTATAGTGTCTTTGTTCTCCCCGTTTTTGGGACGCTTCATAATGGAAAGCGCCTGAGTGAAAAAGCTTTTACATGCTTGCGCAACTTAGCAGATTTGGGCAAAAACGTTGCTATTTTCTCGAACATTCCTAAGCGTCGCCATGTCCTCATTCAAGATTTGGCTAATATTGGGATCCCTCCCTCTCTTTACCAACATGTTATTACATCTGGAGAAGAGGTTTTCCATGCTTTAAAGGAAAGGAAAGATGCTTTTCATTCGTCCCTTGGGAAAAAATGTTATGTCATTGGCTCCTCTCAATCCCTAGCTCTTTTAGAAGGGCTTAATTTAAGCCGTGTGACTTTTATTGATGAGGCTGATTTTATTTTAGCTCTCGGTCCTGACGAGTGGCACAGCGACCTGGATTATTATAAGCCTGTTTTAAAACAGGCCGCCGATCTTGACTTACCTTTACTATGCGCAAGTCCTGATTTATATGTGAAATATCAAGGCCACCAATCTATTAGAGCAGGCGCTTTAGCCCGTTATTATGAGACTCTCGGAGGGCAGGTGGGCTATCATGGAAAACCCTATAAACCCTTTTATGACTCTCTTTTAAAGGATTTAGAGCCCTTTCAAAAAAGCGATGTTTTAGTTCTTGGGGACTCTTTTTTAACAGACATAAA
>DOCA01000215.1 GCA_003503995.1 Holosporales bacterium | reverse complement strand
CCCTTCATCTTGTTATGACGCGGAAAATTCAACAACATGGCAAAGCTGGCAAATAAGGCCATACCTTCTGTAAAAGCCCCAAACATCGCCAGTGTCCGAGCAACATCCCCACAAGTCTCCATACCAAAAGAATGCATATAGTCGGCTTTTGCCGTCATAGTTTCGTAGTCTTTAAAAGCTTCAAATTCCGTGTTGGGCATTCCAAGGGTTTTCAGCAACAAAGCATAAGCATCAATGTGGATGGTCTCTACGTTAGTAAAGGCACTCAACATCATCCTAATTTCGAGAGGTTGAAAAACAGGCACATAGCGCTTGAGATAATTTTCCCCTACTTCAATGTCAGATTGTGTAAAGAACCGGAAAATTTGCGTTAAAAGATTACGCTCTGTTTCCGTTACTTTGTCCGAATGCCAGTTCTTTACATCGTCACCCAAAGGCACTTCTTCGCCAAGCCAATGAAGTTGCTGTTGGCGTTTCCAGCAATCATAGGCCCAAGGGTAACGGTCGACAGTATAGCAATCGGAAGGCGTCAAAAGCCCCACCTTGCCTGTTCCAATTAATTCTAAAGGATTCTTTGTGATCAATGACATAATTTTATCTTCCATTCTTATTTTCTATTGGCAGGCGAGACATTCTTCATAGTTTGTTTGCTCGATTTTCATCTCTTGCTCAGCTTCTCCCTTTTCTTTAGAGCCCGCAAACTGCGCCCGTTGAATTGACTGAGACCTTGCATAATAAAGACTTTTTAGACCCAACTTCCAGGCTTGGCGATGAAGCATCATCAAATCCCACTTATTGATATCAGGGGGCAAAAAGAGGTTAACCGACTGCCCTTGGCAGATAAACGGAGTGCGATCTGCAGACATCTCAATAACCCAACGCTGATCTAATTCAAAGGCTGTTTTGAAAACAGCTTTTTGATCTTCCGTTAGAAAAGTTAAATGCTGAATGGAGCCCTGATGTTCCAAAATAGACTGCCATGTTTCCGTCGTATTTTCATCTTTCTCTTCGAGTAGGTCCTCAAGGTAAGGGTTCTTAACAGTGTAAGAGCCTGACAATGTTTTATGGGTATAGATCGTCGCTGGAACAGGTTCAATTCCCGCACTAGTACCTCCACAAATGATACTAATAGAAGCCGTTGGTGCCACAGCCATTTTATGGCTAAAACGAGCTTGCACATTACGCTCAGCAGCATCGGGGCATGCCCCTTTTTCAAGGGCCAACAGATAAGAAGCTTGATCGGCAGCCTTTCGAATATGCTTAAACATTTTCATATTCCAAGATTTGGCCATAGCGCTTTCAAAAGGAATATTTTTCTTCATAAGAAAACTATGAAAACCCATTACACCCAGACCAACAGAACGTTCCCGCATGGCAGAGTACTTTGCATTTTTCATAGACGCTGGCGAGCGATCAATAAAGTCCTGCAGCACATTGTCCAAAAAGCGCATAACATCTTCAATGAATTGAGGCTCCGTTGCCCACTCGTCCCATTTTTCAAGGTTCACAGAAGACAAACAACATACAGCTGTTCTTGTATTGCCTAAATGATCCTCTCCATTAGGTAGAAAAATTTCCGTACACAAATTGGACATTTTCACTTCAAAACCCAATTCTTTGTGATGCTTTGGAAGAGCTCGGTTTACGGCATCCTTAAAGATAATGTAAGGCTCACCAGTTTGAAGGCGGATCTCAAGAATTTTCTGCCACAAAGATCTTGCGGAAATCGTCCGCATTACCTTTTGATCTCGCGGACTAATCAAATCAAAAGGCTCATCCTTTTCAACGGCCTCCATAAAGGCATCGGTCACAACAACACCATGGTGAAGATTCAAGGCCTTTCGGTTAAAGTCTCCCGATGGTTTACGAATTTCAAGAAACTCTTCGATCTCAGGATGATGAATATCCAAGTACATTGCCGCAGACCCCCGACGAAGGGAGCCTTGGGAAATAGCCAATGTAAAAGAATCAGAAACGCGGATAAAAGGAATAATACCCGACGTTTCCCCAGAGCGGCTGATTTTCTCTCCCATAGAGCGAACACCGCCCCAATAACTGCCAATACCGCCACCATTAGCGGCAAGCCACATATTTTCCTCATAGTTCTCCATGATGCCTGCCAAGGAGTCGTCAACCTGGTTCAAAAAACAAGAAATAGGTAAGCCACGATCAGCACCTCCATTGGTTAAAACGGGCGTTGCTGGCATAAACCAAAGCTTTGAAATATAGTCATAAAGACGTTGAGCATGCTCAAGGTCATCGGCATAAGCAGCCGCCACACGGGCAAATAAATCTTGATAGCTTTCACCAGGCAAAAGATAACGATTATCCAAGGTCGCCTTACCGAAATCCGTTAACAAACTATCGCGAGACCGTTCTATGATAATTTGAGCCTGATCAACATTTTCACGGCGCGTTACTTCCGTTTCAATTTCATTCTGTGCGGGGAGCTCTTCAATGGGAATACCATGCAGAGTCGCAAGACGCAGATGATCAGCGCCCTCTTCTCCCCCCATGGGAACAAAGTTTCCAAAACGATCAAAATCGAAAGCACGTGACATGTGATAAACCTTTTTCTAAAAATAAAGGCTCGGTGACAAGATAAGCATTTAAAAAGAAAGACGCCTAGACCCTCTAAAGAAGACAACGTAACGTCAATAATTTTAAAGCCCATCGGTACACCTCGCCCGAGAGTCATTATATAGTAAATTATCTTTGCACNNCTATGAAATATAGCCGTCGTCGCTTGTGTCTCCGGTCATCACAAACCTAAATCACTATAATAACCTCTGCACAAAACTCTTTTGCAGAAGTTACTATGGGTATGGTCCATGAGTTGACTGGTCTCCTGACTCGTGCATCACCGCTTTTTTACCCTTCCCAAGTTTTCACTCAGTGGCTCTTAAAAAAGCTCTTCACTTACAGTTGCGAGGGCAGTTTTGGCATAACTCTAACCTTTTTTAAAAAAGCGCACCAAATTCCCAATTTTCACCCTATGTCCGTGATGTTTTTCAACATCTCATAAGGACCAACTCACTGATGTCAGCATAGAAAAATATCCCTCCTTCAGCAAGGCTCTTTTTTGTCAAAAACCTGTCAAGAACCTCAACCCCTTGTGGAATATTAGAAATTATTTTTGCAAGTCTTTTTTTATTTTTTTCAACCTTTTTAGGATCACTCTAACTTGAGATTGACATAAGGCTTCGCACATGCGATTTATTAACCTAAAGATTATTTTAAAAGAGCTAAAACTATGAAAAAATTAGGACACTTTCTCTTTCCCGTTGCAACCCTCGCGTTGCTAGCAGCGTGTAGTCCTCGCGTCGACTATCGAGGCAAAGCGCCTGAGGTAAGGGATCTAACACAAATTCAAGCGGGCGTTCACACAAGCCACGATGTTCTTGCGGCCATTGGTAGCCCTACTTTTGAATCCACCTATGGTCCAAAAACATGGTTCTATATTCATAAGAAAACAGAAACAACCTCTTTTTTCAAACCAAACATCATAGAAAAAAACACCATCGCCATTACCTTTAATGACAAAGGCGTTGTTGAACGACTAGAGGATATGGATCCAGAAATGCAGGAAATCGATCCGATTACCCACACCACACCAACAGTTGGAGCCGACCGCACAATGCTCCAACAAGTCTTTAGTAACTTTGGACGGGTTGCCCGCAAACCTGAAAAAAAGTAAACATTTAAAACTCTTCCTATAATTAACGAAAATTATAGATTTTTCCTGTAATATTAGAGGGTTACAGGAGATTTAAAATGCATAAAAAACTCGTTATTGTTGCTGACGGCTCCAGAGCTCAACTTCTTTCCGCAAAGGGTCGCAAACTTCACACTGTTCTTCATGAAATGGAAAATAAAGATCTCGGAACCCATGACACCCAACTACGCAAAGAAGGTAGAACAGGTGGTGGACATTTTTATGATCCACATTCCTCAACAAAATGTCTTGAAAAAGAGTGTTTTGCAAAAGACCTCAGTCAAGAAATAAAAATGCGCCTATTAAAAGGGGCGTTTGAGTCTATTATCCTTGTAGCCTCCCCTCAAATGCTGGGCATGTTACGCAAGCAATTGAACTCCCATATCACTGTTGATCGCTCTCTTTGTCTTGAGGCGACTCACATGAATATTGAGCAGTTGGAAGACCGTATTTTTGACTAATAGAAACTTCCTCTCATTCCAATAAATTATATTCTTTAAAGGGGGCCTTTCAAGGGCTCCTTCTTTTTTTCTAAAAAAACTAAATTCAAGTCATTTTTTTATTTTTGTAAACTAAAAATTAACCTTTTCCTTAAGATACTGGAGAACAGATATTAGATACAATAAAAAATATAAGGATTATTTTAGCCATGAATTTCAAATTGAATTTTAAGAAAGTGAACCACAGAATTTGCGCACTTCTTTTTCTTCCTCTCATCAGCATGATTGGATTTGCTGGCTATCTAACTTATGATGAATGGAACATCTATAAGGAAAATAGTAGCCTTATTAACTTAACACACCTTCAATCTGAATTCGGCCATGTCATTGCTGATTTACAAAGAGAACGGGGAAATGTTGCCGTTTATATTGAAAGTCGGGGGAAAAGCTTCTCTCAAGAATTACAAAAGCAGAATAAAAATACAGATGTTAAAATAAAGAAATTGAAAAAAGAACTAGACAATTTTCATATTGACAATCATGGGGACCTCTTTAAGAAAACAATTTTGGCATCATTGGACTCTTTAGAAAAAATGGGGAGTGTTCGTCAAAAAATTAAAACCCTTAATATGAACTCTACCGAATCCGCCGCTTTCTATACGGAAATTATTGATAATCTCTTGAAACTTTCTTCCATCATGTCGTCTTTTACAAGTAATAAAGAGATTGCCATGGAATTAACAGATATCTATGTTTTTCTTAAAGCACTGGAAGCAGCATCGTTGGAGCGAACTTTTGTATCTTTGAAACTTTTAGAGGGTCGTTTTACAAATCATGATTTGACAAAACTAAGTGCCCATGAGGCACAACAAACAGCCTTTTTGAAATACTCTTATGATCATTCGCCAGTTGATATTCAAAAAGACTTTCAAGCCCTAAAAAAGTCAGCAAAATATAAAAGGGTTAAAGCCTATATAAATCTTATCATCGACAGTGGCACAGAAGGAAACTTTCAAGGCTTGACGGTTAACAGATGGTTTGAAGCCAAAACTGCCATTATAGATGCTTATCTTGGGCTTGAAGAAAAATTCATGAAAAACGTAATACATCATGCTGATCAATTGAGCGCAGATACATTCAATATCTTACTTACTCTGTTCGTTCTATTAACGTCACTTCTTGTTGCAACAATTGTTAATACCTATTTCTTGGTACGCAGCATCACAGTTCCGCTTGCAACGTTAACAACGTGCCTTATGAAACTTGCAAAACAAGATACAAATTTCCCCACACCTATTAAGGGGCGTGCCGATGAAATTGGTCAAATTGCAGGAACCATTGATGTCTTTAAAGAAAATATCGATCAGGTAAAGGAACTCAATGAGAAGGCCATGAGAAATGCCGAAGAAAATCAAAAGAAAGTTAAAGAAGAAATGCTTGCGTTAGCCGATGTTCTTGATGAGGAGGTTCAAACAAGTGTGAGCGGCTTGCAAGAACGAGCTAATCACATGATTAAAATTGTAACGCAAATGGTCAAATCTATCAAGATCGTGAGTGATAACGTTGATGATGTTGTTCAAGGTTCTAAAGAATCAACAGCTAACGTTGATAACGTCGCGAAATCAACGGAAGAATTGTCCAGTTCTGTTAATGAAATTAACATTCAAGTTTCCCAAGCAACGCGCATTTCAAAGGAAGCTGTTTTGACAACAGATAAAACTACAGACGTTGTGAAAAAACTCTCTGAATCAGCTAATAAGATTAACGACATCATCGCTCTGATCTCAGATGTTGCAGAGCAAACCAACTTGTTGGCTCTGAACGCGACAATTGAGGCCGCCCGTGCTGGAGAAGCTGGTAAAGGATTCGCCGTTGTGGCTGCTGAGGTTAAAAACCTTTCAACACAAACAACAAAAGCAACCGATGAAATTACTTCTCAAATCCATGAGATTCAAAAATCCACAACGGGAACTGTCGCGGCCATTGCTGAAATTACGAAAACAATTGGTGAGATGGATCAAATTTCCGTGGCTATTGCTGGTGCTGTAGAAGAGCAAAGTGTCGCAACACAAGATATTACCTTAAACACGCAAAACGTTGCGGCGGGCACAAGAAGTGCGACTGAAAAAGTAACTCAAGTGGGCGAAGAATCAAAGAAAACAGGCGAAATGGCCGACCAAGTCAGCCATGCTGTTAATGATATTGGTGAAGGCATCCAAAATCTTCAAAAACGTCTCAGCAAAATCGTACGTGAATCTTCTGCTGGTAACCGTCGTGAGAACTATCGCTACACACCAAACAGCCCTATAAACATCGGCGTCAAAGGGAATTCAGGGGCAGAAAATGTCGCCATGAAAGACCTCTCTGCTGCTGGTGTTGCTTTTAAAAGAGAAAAGGATTCATGCTTCTTAGAAGGTGAGCAAATCACAATCAATATCCCAGGCATTAACGACGCCTTATCAGGAAAGATCATTCAAGTTGGACATGATTTCTGCCGAGCCGTATTCCCGCATAATAAAGCTGTGGAAGACTACATTAATAATGCCGGAGGCGTTAAAGGCAAGCGCGTTGCATAAATACCAAAAAGGAATCTAAAAGCGTAGAGGTGATGGAAGATGATTAAAACGCTCATCTTCGCACCTTACTATGACGGCTGCGTTTTAAAAGGTAACTTAACAAAAACTAAGACATTGAAAAGGAAGAGACAATGACTTCAAAGTTTTTATCAATCCTAGCGATCTTAACTCTATTTGCCGCTCCAAACTATGCCATTGCAGGTGATCATGGTGCAGCAGATGAAAATCACGCCCCAGCGGATGGTCATGGCACACCAGATCATGAGAAAGAAGCTCATATGAAAATGATGATAGTCCTTCTATAATTCTCTCTCATTAATAAAATATGATCCTGAGGTGGTCCTGGTTGTTAGGA
>DOCA01000047.1 GCA_003503995.1 Holosporales bacterium | reverse complement strand
TATTTTGGTGGCGCACGTAAGGGACAACGAGGGCGTGGAGCAGCGGGTAAAGTCCCCGTTTTTGGCCTGCTTAAGCGGGGTGGCAAGGTTTATACAACTATCATTCCCGATGCTAAAAGAGATATTTTGCTTCCGATTATTCAAGGCAGAGTCATACCAGGTAGTATCGTTTATAGTGACTGCTGGCCAGCTTATAATATCTTAGATACGTCCGGTTTTAAGCATTTTAGAATTAACCATTCAAAACTATTTGCTGACCGCAAAAACCATATCAACGGCATTGAAAACTTCTGGAACCAAGCCAAGCGCCATTTAAGGAAATTTAATGGTATCCCAAAAGAGAGTTTTCACCTATTTTTGAAAGAATGTGAGTGGCGTTTTAACAACAGTGAACCCAAAGAGCAGCTAGCCCAATTAAAACAATGGGTTAGAATGAATTTAACCTAGTTATCTGGTACAGCCCCCTCTTTTTTCCTTGGCCTTAATGTTATTTTTTCTCCCTGTTCCCTTCAAGCTTTGACTCTTTTTTATGACCCTAAGCGCACAGGAGAAAGCTCGCCTCTGTTGCAAAAAAAATTAGAAGTTAAAAGACCTCTTTAATCTCTAATTTTTCGGCAAATTACCCCGATTCCGCCCACTTTTATTTAAGGTTCTTGATAAGTTGTTTATTCAAGATTTTAATTATTATGAATCGATTCTTATTATCCGTCTGAGATCTTTTGTCTGTCCTCGATTGTAGTGCTTTGTAGACCTTCTCAACCGCCACCAGAGCTTCCTCAATATACTTTTTCTTTTGAACGCTTGATTTCGTTAGCAAATATTCTACCATTTCAACTTTAGCCGCTCTGGATGCAATGGTTAATAGATTTTCTTTTCTACCATCAGAACTCTTCCTATACTTTTTTACTATATCACTTTCCTTTAGTGTATCCACCCAAATCTTAAACTCCTCCATATTCGTAATTTCTTTCGTATCCTTGAAGCCATCTTCAGCTACATCCCAGAGAATCGACAGAACTTTCGTTTTTTTATAATTCTTGACTAATTCCTGTGTAGTAGTAGTGGCGGATGCATGTAAATTACTTACAGGGGAACCTATCATAACAATAGACATTGCATAAATAAAAAACTTTCTCATATGATTACTATCCTTCTAAATTTTAAATGTAAAAACTATCTTTTTAAGCATATATTCTACTTATATAATGAATTATAAACTTGAAAGATTAAAAAAATATTAACGGAGTCGATTTGGGTAGGGGGCTGAATCGGGCCCTGTTGCAAAAAATTCAACTTTTGGTCTTATGATGGCCTCCACGTTGCAAAGGCCTAAATTCTCTAAGCGTCAACAAATGCGACAGAATCGTCTCACCCGTACAGGGAGTTGACCTTCGTCTGAATGGTTTATTTGGTCCAAGACATATTGATCTTCGTCTGAATGGTTTATTAGGTCCAAGAAATATTGAGCAGTGCCTTTGTCATCCTCGGGAACCTCTTGGTTATTTAAAATATTATTAAACCGCCGTCTTGCTGATTCATAGTCTTTTTCTCCACCTCGTCCATAAAAATCCATTTGGGCCAAGAAACATTCAGCCGTTATTCTTTCTTCCATGGGAGCCTCGTGATTACCTAAAAGATTACTAAACCGCTGTCTTGCTGAGTAGTAGTCTTTTTCTCCACCACGCCCATAATACTCCATTTGAGCCAAGAGACATGCAGTGGTTATTATTTCTTCCATAGGCATATTTAAACCAATTAAAATATTGTTAAATCGCTGTCTTGCTGAGTAGTAGTCTCTTTCTCCACCACTCCCATAATATTCCATTTGAGCCAAGAAAAATTCAGCGGTTATTCTTTCTGCGACGGAAGCATCTTGGTTATCTAAAAGATTACTAAACCGCTGTCTTGCTGATTCATAGCTTTGTTCTCCACCATGCCCATAATACTCCATTAGACTGAGGAAATAGTTAGCCGTGGCTTTGTAACCCACGGGAGCATCGTGGTTATCTAAGATATTGTTAAATAGCTGTTTTGCTAACTCATAGTTTTGCTCTCCATCATCTCCATGAAATGCCATTTGAGCTAAGAAATATGCGGCAGTTATTTTTTCTCCAACGGGAGCCTCTCGGGTATTCAAAATGTAGGTGAATCGTATTCTTGCTGAGGCAAAGTTTCGATTTCCACCTTGTTCATGGTACTCCATCTGAGCCAGGAGACATTCAGCAGTTATTTTTTCTCCAACGAGAATATCTTGGTTAGTTAAAAAGTTGTAAAATCGTACTCTTGCTGATTCATAGTTTTGTTCTCCACCCTGCCCATAATACTCCATTAAACCGAGAAAGTATTTAGCAGTGGATTTGTAAGCCACGGGGACCGCTTGGTTATCTAAAAGATTACTAAACCGCTGTCTTGCTGATTCATAGTTTGGAGTTCCACCATGCCCATAATACTCCATTTGAGCCAAACAATATTCAGCCATTAGTCTGTAACCCACGGGAGCATGTGGATTAATTAAAATGTTGGTAAATCGTAGTCTTGCTGAGGTAAAGTTTGGAGCTCCGCCTTGCCCATAATACTCCATTTGAGCCAAAAAACATAAAGTGGTTATTCTTTCTTCCACAGAAGCATCTAGATTATTTAAAATCGTATTAAACCTATCTCTTGCTGAATCATAGTTTTGATCTCCACCTTGCCCATGATACTCCATCTGAGCCAAGAGACATGCAGCAGTGGCTTTATAACTCAAACGAGCATTTGGATCATTTAAAGTGTTGGAGAATTGTGTGCGTGCTGCGTTAAGGTTAAAATCTCCCCCTTGCCCATAGTACTGCATTCTAGCTAAAAGATATTTTGCTTCTTCCTGCTCTTCAGGAGAGGGGTTAGCCAATCCGCTTAGCAAAAATGTTAGGCTTATTCGGATTTTACCGAACGGAGGGCTTACAGGGCGATGTTCTTTTGAGTTTTTTGGAAAAACAGCCTGTAAACGTCCGAGACCTTCAAAAATATTTTCTCCTAGCATAAATTTTGAAATCATAAGAATGTATCGATCAGCACGATCCCTCAGTTTCAATTTGGCAGGAGTGGTATCTTCCACAGAAAAAGCTGTATATGTTAAAGCTGTATATAATGGAGCATCACTTAATTTATTAACCATATGCCGGCAAGTTTCCTCAAGGTCCTTTAGACTCTTCCAAGATAAGAAAGTAGAGATAGTATGTAGGCAATCTTCAGGCGTAGAAAGTATA
>DOCA01000133.1 GCA_003503995.1 Holosporales bacterium | reverse complement strand
CCGCCAAAAATGTATAATGCAAACAAGGCTAAAAGGGTCGAGCCTGATGTTAAAACAGTTCGTGATAATGTGCCGTTAGCACTTAAATTAACAAGCTCACCAAGCGGTGTGGTTTTAAACTTTCGGAGATCCTCACGCAAACGATCGTAAATCACAACCGTATCATTAATAGAATACCCAACCGTGGTTAAAAGAGCCGCAAAGGCCGTCTCATTAAACTCGAACCCTGAAATCGCATAAAAACCAAGAACAGCAATGGCATCGTGAGCAAGAGCTAATATACCGCACACACCGTATTCCCACTCAAACCTAATCCAAATATAAATTAGCATACCTACCATGGCAAAAATAACAGCCATAATACCATTTTTGATCAAATCAGCACTTACTTTTGCGCCAACGGTCTCAACACGACGATAATCTACTTTATCACCCAGGGTTGACTTTACCATCTGCAAGGCAACAACTTGAGCTTTTTCACCCCCGTCTTGTTGTTCAATACGAATCAGCACATCTCGATCTGTTCCAAAATCCTGAAGCTTCACCTCACCAAGACCTAAATCATTAAGGGTTGAGCGCAACCCCGCAATATCTGCTTTTTCTGGGGTGCGTATCTCTATCAAAAGCCCCCCCTTGAAGTCAATTCCATAATTAAGCCCTTTTGTAAAAAGAGCTGTAAAAGAAACAATGATAATGGCAATAGCCAAGCCATAAGCTAAGAAGCGTCGACCTGAAAAGTCAATCTTTGTATCGTAGGGAACCAGTTGTAAACCGCGCATATTTTTTCTCTAATTCGTTTATTTATACTAAATAGGAAGTGTTTTAGGTTTTGCCCACTTAAACCAAGAGACAGCTAGAATTCGCGTCAAAGTAATGGCCGTGAACATTGAAATCACAATACCTAAACATAAGGTAACACCAAATCCCTTAACAGGTCCTGATCCAAAAAAGAACAATGCTAAGCCACCAATAAGAGTTGTAATATTAGAGTCAATGATTGTTGCCATAGCGCGCTTATAACCCGCATCAATAGCTTGTATAAGTTTGGTACCAGCTCGGATTTCTTCTTTAATACGTTCTAAAATCAGAACGTTGGCATCAACAGCCATACCCAGTGTTAACGCGATCCCAGCAATACCTGGCAGGGTTAAGGTCGATCCCGTTAACGCCAAAGCTGAAATTAAAAAGACGAGGTTAAAGCTCAAGGCAATATTTGCAAAGAATCCAAACAAAGAATAAGCCACAAGCATGAATACAAAAACAAGAATGACCGCCACAATAGTTGCATTCTCACCAGCAGCAACAGAGTCTGCCCCCAAATCAGGTCCAACAGTCCTCTCTTCTAAAACATTCAATGGTGCTGGCAAAGAACCTGCACGCAATAAAATAGAAAGGTTTACAGTTTCTTCAACGGTGAAGTTACCAGAAATTTGAACATTACCGCCCAAAATTGGTTCGTTGAGATTAGGCGCACTAATAACCTTTCCATCCAGAATCATGGCCAACTGATGGTGTGTGTATTGTTTAGTAATCTCACCAAATTTACGAGCACCAACCGTATCAAAACGCATTGTTACAACGGGCGCATTATTTTCAGAAAACCCAGGTTGAGCATTGGAAAGACTTTCTCCCGTTAAAAGAATTTGCTTCTTTACAAGATAAGTCACAGGCTCACGATTACCACGCACTTGGGAAGGGTCCTCAGGTACAGCAATCGTTCCTGGAAGAACACGCCCCCCTGTGGAATTCAAGGTCGGGTATTGGTTATGAACCATTTGAAAGGTCAGCTTCGCTGTCTTGCCAAGAATATCTTTGACTTTCCCAGGATCGCTCACACCTGGTAATTGGATGATAATACGATCCGTTCCTTGGGTTTGGATATTAGGCTCTCTCGTCCCAAGAGCATTAATACGACGTTCAATAATTTCACGGGACTGTTGCACTAAAAGTTTTTTCTTTTGATCAATTTCAGATTCGCTAAATTTCATAGAAAACTCAGAGATACCTTCATCAAATTTTGTATCAACACCCTGTTGTGCCAAAGCCTTATGAATGGCTTGACGATCAGAAGGGTTATCAATTTTAAAGCGAACCGTTAGATCTTCCACCCGCATATTAGAGAATTTCAAGCGTGCTTTACGTAAACTTTTGCGCGCATCATCCGCTAAAAATCCAGCTTGATCCCTAAGGGCAGACTGTACATCCACCTCTAGTAACAAGTGTGATCCTCCCTGAAGATCCAAACCGAGATTTACTTGCTCTTGCAACCAATCCGGCAGACTTTCTACGTCCTTATCATCCATAAATGTTGGCGCCGCAAAAAGAACGCCAAAAACGACTGTTATAAGGACAAGCAAACGTTTCCAAAGGGGAATATTAATCATTTTTCTAGCTCTATTCTCTTAGAAAGCGGACTCTACTATTTTTTGATCGCTGGTTTTTTCTTAGGGGCTGCTTTTTTCTTTAATGCCGCTGTTTTCTTTACAGCTGGTTTATCTGATGCTTTCTTTTCTGCAGGCGCCTTTTTTGAAACCACTTGAGAAACGCTTTGGCGAACGACTTTAATTTCGACACCCGAAGCGATTTCAACAGCAACCTCAGCGTCATCAATAATCTTCGAGACCACGCCTAAAATACCATTAGCAACAACAACACGATCTCCACGCTTAAGAGCAGCAACCATCTCACGATGCTCTTTTGCTTTCTTGCTTTGGGGGCGGAACATAAAGAAATACATAATGGCAAAAATTGCTATAATAGGCAAAAAGTTTGTAATACCGCCAGCTCCTCCAAAAGCTTGTGCATTTGCAGTGCTTATAAAACCAAAAAGAGCCAAAGTAAGAATTAAAGTACGAGTTAGCATGTGTTTTCCTTTCAAGGTAAATCAGATAAAGTTAGGGACATCCTACTTGAGATAGGACAGCGGATCAAGTGTTCGTGTCTTTTTCCGCAGTTCAAAATGAAGCTGAGGTGTTTTAACGCTCCCCGTAGAACCAACCAAAGCAATTTTTTGGCCTTTTTTAATCTTGTCTCCCTTGGAAACAAATGTTTTTTGAGCATGGGCATAGGCTGTCATCCAGCCGTCGCGGTGTTTTAAGAGGATGAGATTACCGTATCCTTTTAAAGCACTCCCAACATAAACCACCTCACCAGATTCCGCAGCTTTAACAGGACTTCCCCTTTTTGCCTGGATATTTACCCCATCATTACGCAAGCCAGCCGATTTTTTACCATATTTTGCAAGTATTTTGCCTCGCACAGGCCATTGGAATTTTGAAATCGGTGCCTGTTTTACAGATGTTGTCTTTCGAGCAGGCTGCGTCTTAGGTGATGAATTTGCATTCTTCGATATCTTTTGAGAGTTTTCACCCCTACTTTTAGACGATTTTTTCTGCATAGATTTACGGAGAGGCTTTCGAGGCGGTTCTATATCAAATAAATCACCTCCAACAGACGTTTTTTTCTGAGAGGGAGACTTTTTTTCTAAAGGCAACAAGGGCTCAATCTTTGGCGCTTTCTCAACTTTAGGGGCTACTTTCGACTTAAGAGGCAATAGAGGTTCAATTTTTCTTACAGGCCCTTCAACCTTCACGACTTTTGCCTTTGCTGGAATAAGAGACGGCGGCGATACCGTCGGGTAAGACAATTTCAAGCGTTGGTTTTCATGAATTGTATAAGGTG
>DOCA01000197.1:645-8547 GCA_003503995.1 Holosporales bacterium | reverse complement strand
AATACCAAAAAGAGTATGCTATGCAGGATAAAAAAGATCTTCTACAGGCGGCTTATGAAGCGAAAACAATGGTCCGCGAAAAAGAAGCACGCGCTGCAACAGCAACCCTTGGTGTTCACTCCAAGAATCTTCATTATTTTAGGGCAGACTATTATACAAGACGGGGTATTCCAGGCGTAAAACCCTTCTCTGCTGATGACCATAAGCGTATGCAAGTCCTCTTAGTAAAGATCAACCCAGATATTATCTTTTTTGCTGCAGAAGATGACCCCCATGGCGCCCATGGCCTTGCCAGCAAGCTCATCGCTCGTAGCCTCGAGCACCTTGGACAATATGGTAAATTAACAGGTGTAACCCTTTGGGGGTATCGGGGAGCTTGGAATGAATGGTCTTTGGATGACCCTGACAACTTAACCTTTATCTCCTTTGATGAAGCTAATATGAAACAAAAAATTGCCGCCATTAAAGAGCATAAGTCTCAACTTAATCCTCTGTTTCCAGGGGATGATCAACGCGAATTTTACGAGCGTGCCCACGCTCGTAATAAAGCCATGGCCTCAGAATATTACACTCTAATTGATGTCAATTCCGAGCTAACTAATGAGAGCAAAAAGAGCTCAAAAGAAGAGACCTTGACCTCATTAACAAAGATAGAAGCCATGCCGTATCTTGAAGTTTTCAAACGCTTTAGCGCAAAGGACTTCATCCACAACTATAAATAATAAAGGAAAAAAACATGAAAAAATTAATTTTGGCAACCACCCTCCTCACCTCTGCTTTTCTCTTAACAGGGAATACTGTTCAGGCAGAAGAAACCGCAAAAAAAGCCACAGGCCCCAATAAATATTGGACATTTTTAAAAGGATTTGAAAAGGGCCTTTCAGATAAAAAAACCGACGAATTACAAGACATAGCAGATACACTAGACGATCTTATCAAAGCACGTACTGAATTTGAAAAAACATGCGCCAAAAACGACGACCCGAAATGCCGTGAGCTTTTAGAGAGTTATCTGAAAATTGAGATATCCACCGTCGAAGAAATTAAAAAAGATGTTTTTGAAACTGCTGTAGACTTAAAAACAGCCATCAGAAATCTTGCAGGAATTTAAAGCTTTTATGCTTTTTCAAAACACTTTAGAAAAGGTTATTTTTAAAGTTTGATCAACGTCACTTAAGGTGGCGTTGATTCCCAATTTGTGGAGTGATGTCACGCCATGTCCTCGAATGCCACACGGCACAATCCCCTCAAAATGCGACAGATCTGGGCTCACATTCAAGGCAACTCCGTGGAACGTCACCCACTTTGAAACGCGCACTCCGATAGCCGCAATCTTATGATCAATGGACTCACCCATAGCGGTGGTGGCAGTACTTTTTTCAGGAACCCACAACCCAACACGGCCTTTACGACGAAACGCTTCAATACCAAATTCCTTTAAGGTTAAAAGAAGCCATTCTTCCAAAGACCACACATAAGCTCGTAAATCTTTCGTGCGATTATTAAGATTAAGCATAGCGTACACAACTCGCTGCCCAGGGCCATGATAAGTCACTTCCCCGCCTCGCCCTGTTTTAAAAGAGGGCAATGACTCATCCAAAATATCTTCTCGTTTTGCGCTGGTGCCAAGAGTATAAAGAGACGGATGCTCAAGGGCCCACAAGAGTTCGGGTTCACCCCCTTCTTGAATGGCTTTTACCCGCGTTTTCATTGTAGAAACAGCTTCCTCATAAGGAACAAGATTAGGAGTCGTTAACCACTGAGGAGACTGAGGATTTTGCATTAAGCCGCTACTTTCTTTTGAGATAACTCTTGCTGTTCTGTTGTATTTTTACACAGCTTTGCAATGGGCGCAAAAGAGCGGCGATGGTGGGGCGTAACCCCGTAACGAATAAGGCCTTCTTGATGGGCTTTTGTCCCATAACCTGCATTGGTTTCCCAACCATAATGAGGGTAGAGGTGCGCCAAATCTTTCATTATTTTATCCCGTGTTACTTTTGCAATAATAGACGCTGCTGCAATGGAAAAACTACGGCTATCACCTTTCTTAAGTGTTTTAAAGGGGCACGGAAGAGACGGTGCACAAATCCCATCAATCAACGCAAAGTCAGGTTGTTGGGGTAAGTTTTCAACGGCTCTTAGCATAGCCAAAAGGGCGCCTTGGCGAATGTTAATACGATCAATTTCAACTTCACTTGTTTGGCTCCACCCAATATAACAATGGGTTCCTTCATAGGATTTTAAAATGCTATACGCTTTCTCACGGCGCTTTGCCGTCAGCTTTTTTGAATCGTCAAGAACGGAAAGTAAATCAGAGGGAACGGTTTTAAAGTTGGGGAAAATCACAGCACCAGCCACAACGGGACCAGCCCAAGGACCACATCCGGCCTCATCCACACCTGCAATAAACCCGTTGTATTTTAAGGCCTCAAACGCTTCTTGTTCAAAGCTAAAATCAGGCATCAGGTTTTGGATCCTTTTGTGCTGGATCAGAGGATTTCTTATCAGCCTCCTCTTCCTTTGATATATCCGCAGGAGAGGCTTTCACGTCATCAAAACCATTGTTTGGGGCTTCTTCTGGAGCAAGCTCTTCAACAATGGCAGCTTCATCAACAACAGGATCAATCCCTAGATCAAAATCTGGTTCGATTTTAGTCTCTTCAGTTTTCGGTTTATTAGGGGAAGAAAATTGCTCAGCAAACTTTTTACAAGATTCCTTAATTCTTGAAATCGCCTGCATTTGAGGCGCATAAACCGTAGTCATTAATTCATCTGCACTCTCAATTCCACCAGGGGAAACATTATGTAAACGGCGGGCTGCCATTAACCAAAGGGGGCTTAAAGCTAATGATAAAGCAGCGAGAGAAACGATAAGCTGCTCTCCTTGTGCATCAACAACCTTAACGTCAGAACCAACGGTTGCTAAAACAAAAGCAAATTCTCCCATCTGAGAAAGAATCAAGCCCGCCAAAAAGGCCCGTGACCATGGCTGTTTGAAAAAGTGGAGAGCACCAATATTAAGAGCTGTTTTTCCAAGGGTAATAAATATCAACAGAACCATCACCTTGCCAAAATTCTGCCAAATGAACGAGAAATCGAGCAGCAAACCAACGGACAAAAAGAAAACCATCAACAAAACACTTTGAATAGGCTTGGTCGCATGAATCATCGTTTGGCGTTCACTAGAGTTTCCAATGATTAAGCCGCCCAAAAACGCCCCATAAGCAGCAGAAAGACCAAGAACACCAGACAAGCTAGCCATACCAAAACAAAAGAGCATGGCAGCAAGAGGCTGTAAATCTTCATGCCCACTATACAACCTTGAAAAAGGAAGACTTAGTTTTTCACGACGACTTAAAAAGAAAACAATAACCAGCAAAATACCGACAGCTAAGGCAACTTTAAAGAGCACATCCCAGCCAAGGCCGTCTCCGCCCATACCTCGAATAATCAAGATCAACGGCACGATCAACAAATCTTGCGCGATCAAAACACCAACAGCAACACGTCCTGTTTCTGTGCGCAACTCTCCGATACTTTCCAGCATCTTAATAGCAACAGCCGTTGAAGAGAGCGCAATACTAAAGGCCAAAACAACAGACAATCCACTGGAAAGGCTAAAGATTTTACCAATACCAAGCACAACCACAAGACTCACACCCAACTGTACTAAAGCTGTTGCCAAGGAAACAAGCCAAATACGCTTAAACGCCCTTAGGCTCAATTCCATGCCAACGAGGAACAATAACATAATCACACCGAGTTCCGCCAAGGCCGTGATCATATTACGATCCCCTGCCAAATTAAAAGCCGAGAGAATCACACCGCCAAGGATATATCCTAAAACAGCTGGCTGTTTAAAACGCTCGAAAAGAAGGCCACAGCTTAAAGTCGCCAAAACAATCAGAGCGATCTGTGTTAAATCAATACCGTCATGCATGTATTTTACTCACTCTCAGTCAACAGGGCAGGCTTTTACTCTGATTACATTTAAAGGTTTTTTGTCTCAAAACACAAGAGGAAAGACAAAAGAATAAGCATTGGTTTTAGGCTGGCTTTTGCAAGTCAGGTTTTTCTGGATCTTCTTGCCCCGCATAAGAACGTCTAAATGATTCGATGATTTGACTCACTTCCGCATCATTAGTACCCACATCTTTCAAAACACTCGATGCCAATTGCAAACTTGGCTCAAAGTTTTCTGGCTTTACAACCACCGCTCCTGCTTGCGTTAACTTAGCAACGTAAGCATCATCATTAATACGAACGGAAACATTAATATTAGGAAATTTGCGTCGAACCATTAAGGACGCGCGTAATGTTGTTTTTGGCAACGCCAAGCTCACAACAGCTGACGATGCTTTTTCAGCTCCCAAACTTTTCCAGACAACATCTCGGGTTGCATCTCCATAATAAATAGGAAGACCTCTCGCCCGCCCTTCAAGAACCCGATTCATATTATTATCAATGGCAACAAAGGGGATCATGCGATCAGCTAATAGGCGGCAAATCATCTTTCCAATACGTCCAAATCCAGCAACAATAACGTGATTACGCAAATCATCAATCTCGTCTTGGCTGGACGCAAGTTTAGAGTCACCTTCTTTCAAATCTAAACGTTCGCTAAGCCATTTTCCAAAGGTTGCGAGGAAGGGAGTCAGAGCCATTGAAATGGCAACACTTAAGTAAATCACTTGCGCTGTACTGGAAGACACAAGCTTTTGGTCCACCGCAGGACCTAAAACAACGAAAGCAAATTCTCCTCCAGCAGCCAGCAAAAAAGCCGCCCGCAAAGCAGATCCCGTTGCAATTTTAAAAGCCTTACACAGGCCAAAAAGAATAATGGCTTTCACAAGCAACATAGCACCCAAGAGCATAAAGATTTCACGGGCCTGATTTACAATGCCATGAACATCAATATTCATACCAACAGTCATAAAAAATAGACCCAACAACAACCCATAGAAAGGCTGAATGTCTGCTTCCACCTGGTGACGATACTCTGTTTCACTTAACAAAAGACCTGCTAAAAAGGCCCCCAATTCCTTTGATAGGCCAGCTGCATCCGTTGCAAGACTGGTCAAAAGAACAATCAAAATACTCACCGCTGTAAAAATTTCTGCCTTTTGAGATGCCACGATTCTAAAGACAGGTCGCAAAATAAGCTGCCCAAAAAGGACAATCAAAATTAGGACAACAGCAGCCTTTAATCCAGCAGCACTTAAAGCTTCAAACAAGTCTTGTTCTGGTGTTGAAATTGTCGTAAGCAACACCAATAAAACCACAACAGCCAAATCTTGAAACAGCAAAACCGCAAAGGAAACGCGTCCATATTTTTGAGCCAAATCGCCTTGCTCTGATAAAAGCTGCAACCCAACGGCCGTGGAAGAAAGAGCCAAAGCACTCCCGATTAAGAGAGCCGATGCTGGCGCATACGAAAAGAAATAAGCAATAAGCGATACGACGGAAATGGTCACAACCACCTGCATCAACCCAAGCCCAAAAACGTAGCGCCGCAATACTTGGAAACGCCGCATGGGCATTTTTAGACCGATGGTAAATAGAAGGAAAACAACCCCGAACTCGCCAAGAAGTTCAATGGTCTCAACGTCTGTAATAAAAGCAAGAGCATGGGGGCCAATCAAAAGACCCGCAATCAAATACCCTACAACAGAATTGACATTTAAGGCACGAAAAAGCGACACCACAAATACAGCAGAGAACAAAATAATAATCACATTTGCAATATAAGCTTCATGTTCCATGGAGGCTCTTTAACGACTTTCTATTAAGGGGGCTAATACCCTATATTTATACCTCTTTTTAAGAAATCAATCAATCGGCTTGCTCTTATTTTCAATGAATTCATTAACTTTGATCAATTTTTTTATAACAATTAAGATTTATTAAATAAAACTTTACTATTTGTTAAATTTCTGAGGGTCAAAATAAGAGAACTAAGAGGAGGGAATATAATGAAAAAAACACTATTAAGCCTACGTCTAGTTGCCTTTTTGGCATTATTAATTGGTTCAAATTCATGGGCCAGTGCACCAGAACATCTTTTAGAAGAGTTTCAAACTTTGAGCAAAAAAAACTTTTCCAGCAGCCTCAATATAGGGCTTTATTTTCAAGAACCCACAACTTTAACAATTACCCTTGAAGGGGACCCCGCAGAAAAACACGACAGAAACCTTCCCTATTTTAGCAGCACTTTTGGAGCTGATGAGGCTATTTTAACCGATCTCTTTGGCGCCTTTATGCTTCAAATAACACAGGGGAGTGGCAAACATATTCTGGAATCAATCATTCGAGAAAAAGCAGCAGAGAGCCTTTTAGAGTTGGGAGGCGAAGAGGAAAACATTGATAAAATATTTATAGATGCAGACGATATCATAAGCTTTGTTCTTAAAACTAATTTTAAGTTCGAACGCTTTTATGCCTCAGGTCAAAACCAAGGAATCATTAAAGTTACTATGCAAAACCATCCCCAAAATAAACCTAGCCAAAATTGGATAGCCTACCCTCATCCCTTTTTTGAGGCAAAACATGTTGGCTTACAGGTTCTAAGGACACTCTTTCAAAAAGCCCACGAAGTCGATTCTAAAGAAAAAACATCTCATTATTTTCTCTAAGACTTGACTGAGAAAATACTAACAGAGGTGAAAAGAAACTGTTAAAGGAGAGAAGGTTCTCTCCTTTATTTTTCCATCTCAAAACGTAAATGAAAATGAGGAACAGTTTGCCCTGAAGCGGTGCCCGCATGAGTTGCAAAAGTAAACGGTTTGTTCGCTGTTTTAAGCTCTTTCGCAATGAGACCTGTTTGACGCCATAAATCAACAATCTCTGCAAAACTCGCCTTCTTGGCAAAGTCATAAATACTAATATATTCTTGACGAGGGATAAGAAGAATATTCCCAGAAAAAGAACGAAACATCACTGTGTGGTCTGAATAACGCACCTCTTTTTTGCTTGTACCAGCCAAAATTGCTGCAAAAGAATGGACAGAGTTATAGGTATTCGTTAGAGAAATTGGCTGTTTGGTAACCTCGAATAAAGGCGCATGAAGCTTAAGGACAAATTTGTTTAGTTCGTCTCGTCCCTCTTGCAATCGAAAGCCGCTTTGGACGAGGGAAAATCGGTCCACCGCCCGTCCAATGCACCTTGTATAAGCCACAGCGAAATTTTTATCCATAGCCATTACTTTAAAAAAATGTTCCCTATCTTTAAACACACGTCTTGGTTCAATGATGATGACAGCTTTTGTTTGGGCATAGGCATCACACACGTGACGCCTTTGGAGGTGAGCTTGTGCTGGTGAAAAACTTGTAACGATAAATACCATCCCAAGAACAACCGCAAACAATTGTCTAAAGATTTTCTGCTTATAAAAAACAGTTTCCAATAACAGAAAAAATTGCCGTCCATAGTTTGTTTTATAATTCAGCATTTCGCCTCTCATGCTCCTGAAAACTAATAATAAGAACATCATTTACCTGATCTTCTCCGATGGTTTTATCAATGCGACGTCTTAATCTCTTTTTTAACTCGGTGATATCTGTCCTAAAATCAGGGGACCAAATCACTCCCAATAAAACAAATAAATCCCAGAAGAAACGATCTCGAATAAGAGGGAGGTATTTCTCAACTTTTTGAGCTGCCTCTAAGGTTTTACAATCAACCGCAAGAACAACAGAGAAAAAACCAGCAATATCACGGCGCTGAATCACAGGAATAATCATCTCTTCCACCTCAACAAAGAGTTCATTATTAGTGGTGAGCTCCCGTGCGTGAATATCCTGCGACGCTACAGAGAAAAAGGCTAGAAAAGCTAAAACAAAATGATAAATCTTACTTATTTTTTGCACCTTTTTTTCCCTGTTTTTATTTATAGCTATTCATAAA
>DOCA01000197.1:0-570 GCA_003503995.1 Holosporales bacterium | reverse complement strand
CATTTTTATATTTTATGCAGCTTTTTCTCTCCCTAACATGTCACGGAGTACATAATGTAATATACCATCATTCTCGAAATAATCCACTTCATCCACAGTATCTAAACGACACGTAACAGATGTCTCTCGAATTGTGCCATCAGGATAGGTAATCGAAAGAGTCAGCTTTTTACCAGGCTCAAGCCCATCGCTCACCCCAGAGATACTCACGACCTCTGCCCCAGTAATATTCAAAGTTTCTCGAGTTTCACCTTGAGTATATTCAAGGGGTAAAACCCCCATGCCAATAAGGTTTGATCTGTGAATACGCTCAAAGCTTTCTGTGATCACTGCTTTAACACCCAAAAGTCTTGTGCCTTTTGCAGCCCAATCTCGTGAAGAGCCTGTGCCATATTCCTTGCCGCCAAAAATAACCAGAGGAACACCCTCTTCTTTGTACTTCATGGCTGCATCATAAATGGAAAGATGCTCTCCAGCTGGCATGTGTTTTGTATACCCCCCTTTCTTATCGGGACGCATTTCATTGCTTAAACGAACATTGGCAAAAGTACCTCGCATCATCACTTCATG
>DOCA01000203.1 GCA_003503995.1 Holosporales bacterium | reverse complement strand
ATTTTTATCAAGACCATAGGCAAGAGCTGCTGCCGTTGGCTCATTGATAATACGTAAAATTTCAAGACCAGCGATTTTACCAGCGTCTTTTGTCGCTTGGCGTTGAGCATCGTTAAAATAAGCAGGCACTGTGACAACAGCTTGCGTTACTTTTTCACCTAAATAAGCTTCGGCTGTTTCTTTCATTTTTTGAAGAATAAAAGCACTGACTTGGCTAGGACTATAGTCCTTACCACTTGCTTGAACCCAAGCATCATTGCTTTTTGATTTAATAATTTTGTAGGGCACAAGGCCGATATCTTTTTGTGTCGCAGGATCGTCGAATGTCCGACCAATCAGGCGTTTAATACCAAAAAGAGTATTTTCAGGGTTTGTGACAGCTTGGCGCTTAGCAGACTGACCAACAAGCTTTTCATCATCCTTTGTGAACGCAACCATTGAGGGCGTTGTCCGCACACCTTCAGCGTTTTCGATAATTTTAGCTTCTTTACCATCCATGACAGAAACACAAGAGTTTGTGGTTCCCAAGTCGATTCCAATGACTTTAGACATAATTATATTCCTTCTTTTGCAAACTTCAAAAGCCCATCAGGCGCTTTTCAAATTCCATTTTCATTAAATACTTTGATCTTGCAAGCCTTTTAAACAGAAGCACGAACCAGATCAAACTAGCAGATTCCTATAGAACCTATACCTATTATGCCAAACCTTTTGAAAAAATGCAAGGTTGAGCAGACAAAAAAACCTCTGCAAAAAGGGGTAGGCAATAGACTAGGCAATGGGTTAAGTTAGGACTATTACCCTTAAATAATGAACAATTAACATGACTGATACACCTGTTTTAGAGATGAATGAGAGTTTCAAAAAAGCTCTGCGCCTAATGGATGGCTCCTCTCAGAACATCTTTGTCACGGGTAAAGCTGGCACGGGGAAATCCACTCTCTTGCAATATTTCCGTGATCACACCCAAAAATCTATTGTTGTTCTTGCACCAACAGGGGTTGCGGCCGTTAATGTTAAAGGTCAAACCATTCACTCTTTTTTTCGCTTTAAGCCCGATGTGACTGTCGGCTCTATCAAAAAGAAAAAAGCACAACCCAATGGCAAAAAAAACATCTATCAAAAACTTGATACGTTAATCATTGATGAAATCTCTATGGTGCGGGCAGACCTGATGGATTGCATGGACCGTTTTTTACGCTTGAATGGCCGAGATCCAAGTAAACCTTTTGGAGGCTTGCAGCTTATTTTCTTTGGAGACCTTTATCAGTTGGCGCCTGTTGTCTCGAACCAAGCGCGAGAGATCTTCCAAACCCATTACAGCAGTCCTTATTTCTTTAGCGCCAGCGTTTTTGACGAAATTGACCTCACCCTCATTGAGCTTGACCAAATCTACCGCCAAAAAGATACAACCTTCATCGATATCCTGAATGCTATTCGCAATAACACTATTACCCAAGGGCAGCTGGATATTCTAAATGAACGCCATGTGCCCAACCTCAAGCCAACAAACGAAGGTCTATCAGTTTTTCTAACGCCCACTAACAAAGCCGCCCAAGTCATTAATGAGGAACAGCTCGAGCTCCTTGAAGGCAAATATCACAACTTTGAGGGCACAACATCGGGAAGCTTTGACAACGGGCACTTGCCAGCCCCAGAAGAATTACAACTTAAAATTGGCTGTCAGGTCATGATGCTTAATAACGATCCCAAACAACGATGGATCAACGGGACCATGGCACGGGTGTTGCGCATATTTCAAGATACCGATGACTATGAAACCATTGTTCAGGTCGAGCTTGAAAATGGTCGAAAAGCCAATGTAACTCCCTATAAATGGGAGCTGTATAAATACAAGCTCAAGAACGAAAACATTGTCTTCGAGGTTGCTGGCAGCTTCACACAATACCCTCTAACTCTTGCCTGGGGCATTACCATCCACAAAAGCCAAGGAAAAACCTTTGATCAAGCGGTCATCGACCTTGGTCAAAATGTGTTTTCTTCGGGGCAAACCTATGTGGCTTTGAGTCGCTGTACTTCCCTTGAAGGCCTGAGTCTTCGCCAACCTATCTTAAGAAAACATATTTGGACTGACCAGCGCGTTGTTGACTTTCTCACCAATCATCATTATGAGGTCGCCAATAAAATTCTGCCTATTAACGATAAGATGTACATCTTAGGACAAGCCGCCGAGCAAAATAAAACGCTCTCTATTACGTATTTGCAAAGCAATGGTATTCAAACCACCCGCCTGATCGAGCCCGAAGAAGTTAAAGAGATGTCCTATCAAGGCCAACCCTATCAAGGCGTTAAAGCTTATTGCCAATCGGCCGAAAAACATATGATTTTCCAAGTCCATCAGATTCTTGAAATCAAAGAAGCATCTTAGAGAATTCTTTTTTACGAGGATGTTTATTTTTTTATCGACAGTGCGATGCGGTTTTGCTAAACAGAAGGTACATTTTCCCATCTTATTTTTCTATATTTAAAAGAAAGATAACTCTTTGGGGCGCTTAGCTCAGTTGGTAGAGCAGCTGACTCTTAATCAGCGGG
>DOCA01000111.1 GCA_003503995.1 Holosporales bacterium | reverse complement strand
ACGCCAATTTCCTTTGAAAGTTTGTCGCTGATCTCATTACGCGTAAGAGTTGTTATAGTTGCCATGATCTTTCTCCAGAGGCTAAGGTTAATAAGCTTTTACGCGCTTAGAATTTAGAAGTATCTGATAGAAAGATTATAAAGCAAAAGTTACTAAACTATTAATAAAAGGCTTAAAAAGAGAAAAAATAAGAAAATTTTTGCTTTAAAAATTTTAGTCTTTTGTATTCAAGATAAGTTTGCCGTCTTTAAGGGAAAGTGCAATTTTTTCATTCATAAGATCGAGAGCTATTTTGCCAAAAATATCGTAACGCCAACCTTTCAAGCAAGGAATGTCGGCTTTTTCCCCATGTCGAATGAGGGTGGTTATATCTTTACTGGGGGCAAGTATTTTTTCGGCAACCTGCTCTTTTTCGGCAATATACCTTAAGAGCAAACGCAACATGTCTTGTGTTAAAGGGTTAACAGAAGGTTCATTAATAGGTGTGGGGAGTTTTGGACATTCTTTTGGAGGAAGGGCGCTTGCTTCTTTAAGAAGACTAATAATCGCATCGCCTATTTTGCGAGAGAGATTTTTATCACGAAGCCCTCTGGTTTTTCGAAAATCTTCAAGGGATTGAGGATTTTGTGTCGCAAGCTCTATAATCAATTCATCACGCATAATCGTTTGGCGTGGTTTATTTTCGGCTTCAGCTTGCGCTTCTCGCCATTTAACAAGGTAAAAAGCCCGTGCTAATACAGATGGTTTTGACGTGCGAAGTTTTAACTTAAAGAGAAGACGATGAGGATTAACCTCGTAGGTTGTGGGATCTAAGGCAATTTGAATTTCTTCTGAAATCCAACTTTCTCGTCCTTCTTCTTTAATTTTAGTTGAAAGGTGGGTATAGATCTCTCTTAAATAGGTAACATCCCCAATGGCATAATCCAGCTGTTTAGTTGTGAGGGGACGTTGCGCCCAATTGGAAAAGCGCGCACTTTTATCAAGGGGATTTTTGGTAATCTTCTTGACGAGTGTTTCGTAGCCAGCACTGTCTCCAAATCCACAGGCCATAGCGGCTATCTGAGTATCGAAAATATTTTTTGGTAGCTCTCCCATGAGGGCTAGGAAAATTTCGAGATCTTGACGGCCAGCATGAAGAACTTTCAGCATATCGGGATGAGCTAACAACTCTAAAAGAGGTTGTAAATCCATTCCATCGGCTAAGGGGTCAACAATTGCCGCTTTTTTATGGGTGGCAATTTGAATGAGGCAAAGTTGTGGAGCATAAGTGCGCTCTCGAATAAATTCTGTATCTAAGGTTAAGAAATCATCATCTAGTAAATCAGCGTGTGCTTCTGAGCAAAATGTCTCTAGGTCTGGTGTCGTTTGGATGTATTCGTATTCTGCGCTCATTTTTAACCTATGGAAACTCTGGTATTCTATGTAAAAATAATTTATAGTTCGAGACAAGATAACAGATATTAAAGAAAGTTTAAACATGCATCCGTACCGTACACATAACTGCTCTGAACTCCGTGCAAGTCATGGAGGAGAAACCGTTCGCCTGAGTGGTTGGGTCCACCGTAAAAGAGATCATGGAAATCTCCTCTTTATCGATTTGCGAGATCACTTTGGTATTACACAGTGCGTGATTAATGTAGATGATACGGATTTCAAGGTGGCTGAGGGAGCTCGCTACGAAAGTGTTCTTACAATTACTGGCAAGGTTGTGAAACGGAGCGATGAGACCATTAACCCTAATATGTTAACTGGCGAAATTGAGTTGTCCGTTGAGACCCTTAAAGTAGAATCTACGGCAGAGATGCTCCCCATACAGGTGAATAGTGATAAAGAATTCCCTGAAGATACACGTTTGCGTTACCGCTTTCTTGATCTGCGCCGTGAAAAAATGCATAACAATGTCATTTTGCGTTCTAAAATTATCAGTTCTATTCGTAAACGCATGACAGATCAGGATTTTCTTGAAATTCAAACACCAATTTTAACAGCGAGTTCTCCGGAAGGCGCTCGTGACTTTTTGGTGCCAAGTCGTTTGCATCCTGGAAAGTTTTATGCTCTTCCCCAAGCTCCTCAAATGTTCAAGCAACTCCTTATGATGGGTGGGTTCGATAAATACTTTCAAATCGCGCCCTGCTTTAGAGATGAAGATGCGCGCGCTGATCGTTCTCCTGGAGAGTTCTATCAATTGGACTTTGAGATGTCTTATGTAACTCAAGAAGATGTTTTTCAAGCTCTTGAGCCGGTTTTACGGGGTGTCTTTGAAGAGTTCTCCAATGGACGCACCGTTACACCAGGCGCCTTTCCTCGTATTGCTTATGCTGATGCGATGTTGACTTATGGCTGTGATAAGCCTGATCTCCGAAACCCATTACTCATTTTTGATGGCGCAGAGGTTTTTAAAGGCTCTGATTTTTCAATTTTTGCAAAAGCTCTTGAAAAAGGTTCTGTTGTAAGAGCCATTCAAGCAAAGGGAGCAGCTGCACAACCCCGTAGCTTCTTTGACAAGATGAATAAATGGGCTCAGAATGAAGGCGCTCCAGGTATTGGTTATATTACGTTCGCGGACGGAGAGGCCAAGGGGCCTATTGCTAAATTCCTAGATGAAGAACGCTTCGCGAGGCTTAAAGAACTAACAGGTATGGGGGATGGTGATGCCGTCTTTTTTGTCTGTGATAAAGAAGCAGGGGCTACTAAGTTAGCTGGCGCAGCTCGGACAAAAATCGCAACAGATCTTGGACTGATTGAAGAAAATTGCTTTAAGTTTTGTTGGGTTGTTGATTTTCCGATGTTTGAGTTTGATGAAGACCGTCAGTGCCTGGACTTTTCCCATAATCCATTTTCCATGCCCCAAGGTGGCTTAGAGGCTCTTGAGACAATGAATCCGTTGGAAATCAAAGCTTATCAATACGATATTGTTTGTAATGGTATTGAGCTTTCTAGTGGCGCTATCCGAAACCATTTGCCAGAAGTAATGTATAAAGCTTTTGCTATTGCCGGGTACACAAAAGAAGACGTTGAAAAAGAGTTTTCGGGTATGATAAATGCCTTGAAATATGGCGCTCCCCCCCATGGAGGAAGTGCTCCTGGCATTGATCGTATAGTTATGTTACTTGCCGATGAGCCTAATTTGCGAGAGGTTGTTGCTTTCCCCATGAACCAAAAGGCAGAAGACCTTGTGATGAGCGCTCCTAATGAAGTTTCACAAGAGCAGTTAGAAGAGCTTCATATAAGTCTTAAACTCCCTCCCGAGGTCCTTAAAAAAACGGCTGCCACTAGTTAATGAAGCGGGCTGAAAGCCCCTAAAACCCTTGAAATTTTTTTTATTTCATTAAGGGTTTGTTAACATGTAAGGGACAATAATGAATCTTATAGAATAAAAAAGGTTTGTTTAATTATGTCAGTTGATCTTAATGAGCGTCTAAATTTTTTAAAATTTGATTCAGACTTACGTGCAGTCGTAAATACACTTGTTGAGGAGCATAAAAAAAAACCAGAAGATTTAAAACTTGCCCTTGATTCTGCTATTGAGGCAACATTTTCAGAAGTGGGCCGAGCCTTTAGCGCTTATGGGGAAAATAATGCAGGCTCTCTGCAGGGTGAACTAGAAGAGCTTGGTCAGCGCATGAAAGAAGTCTTCACTACTGCAGAAAAACGTGTTACGGACGCATCAGGGGAATTAAGAGATTTATCCAGTGAAGTTTCAAGATCAATTTCCGTCTTTGAAGAAGAATCTGACGGAAATGTTTTGGCTATTGAGCAAAGTCAAGAAAAAATCCAAGCCGTTGTAGATACGTCTCATGAACTCAGTGAGGCCATTAAGGAAATTAGTGGCCAAGTCTCTCGTTCTTCTGAAATAACAATGAATGCTGTTGAAAAGACTCAAATGGCTCAAGAAAAAATTGATGAGCTTGTTATTTGTGCGACAACCATTGGCAATGTCATTGAAATGATTAACAAGATTGCTTCTCAAACAAACTTACTTGCTTTGAATGCGACTATCGAGGCTGCTAGAGCTGGTGAAGCTGGTAAGGGCTTTGCTGTTGTAGCATCGGAAGTGAAAAATCTAGCAAACCAAACGGAAAAAGCAACGGAAGAAATCACAAGCCAGGTCTCTGTGATTCAAGGCACTATTAATCAGGCTGTGGAGCACTTTAGCTCCGTTGGCGACACTGTAAATGAGATGAACGAAATTTGTACAGTGATTTCAAGTGCTGTTGAAGAACAAAATGCAGCGACAGCGGATATCGCGTCTAATACAGTGGCTGTATCTAAGGAATCAGAAGGCAGTAAAGAGCGTGCTCAGCATATTAGCCAAAAAGCCCGAGAAACTAAGGTTGTTTCTGAGAAGATTACAGTAACCTCTCAACAAATAAATGAAGCTTTTGAGGGCTTAAACAATCAGCTTTCTGACATTGTTCAAGGTTCTTGGAAAACGGACGCTGCTTAAAAGAGTTTATGTTTATTTTAAAAGCCCTCTTTTGTAATAAAGGAGGGCTTTTTTCTTTCATTAAAGATTTTTTAACAAATTCAGACTATAATTCAAGAAGTGAAGAGAAATTATAGGGGGTAAAATGTATAAATATATTTCTTTGGTCGTTGCGTTAATTTTTGTAGGAATGACAGCTGTTCAGAGCGTTTGTCCAGGCTTGATCCTAATTATTCCAAAAACATCTGGGATGGCACACATGAGTATTATTAGGGCAATTCAATCAAGTGAAACTTTGCATAACCAGAGAGCCTCTTTTTCAGACCCTATTGCTCTAAAGAGCCTGCTTTTGGCTGCGGAACAAATAAAAAACCAACGTATAAATTGGAGGGCAATTTCTGAGGGGGGCTTTTGTGGCATTGAGTTTTATTTGACGAAAAAAGATGGCAAGGTTCTATCAGCTAAAGTTATTAAAAAATAATTGATCTTATTTGTTGTGAATAAGATCATTGTTTAATAAAATAAATAGTTAAATTTGAATAATATGTTTGTAATTATATTTTAATGCTTTGTAAATACTTTGTTCGTATACTGGAACTAGACGTAGAATTCTGGAGGTCTATGTGAGTGATGAAATAGACAATACAAAAGATACTAAAGAACAGGCTGTCACCTCAGAGCAAATGGAAGCCATGGAACGTGTTCATATAAAAGCTGGTGGTACGTTCTTAGAGCTTATGGACCGTGCTGCCGAACAAGCTACTGCCTTTATTAAGGATAAATTTAAACCTTGTAAAACTCTAGTTCTTTGTGGTCCTGGTGATAATGGGGGAAGTGCTTATGCGACAGCTCGTTTGTTGCACGACGCGGGATTTGAGGTGACTGTTGCCATGGATACCACATGTGAACCTCAACAATCTCCGGAAGCTCAAGCAGAACGTAATGCATGGCATGGGAAGGTTTATGATTTTATGGATGTTGATTATGCCCATTATAAACTCATTGTGGATGGTTTGTTTGGCACAGGCTTACATCAAGATTTACGTGGTTCTTACTTAAAGGTTGTAAAGCTAGTAAACGAAAGCCCTGCGAAAATTGTTGCGCTAGATATTTCGTCGGGGGTGTGCTCTGAGACAGGGGACGTTAAAATAGATGCTATTCAAGCAGATTATACTGTTACTTTTCATAGACCTAAATATGGCCACTATCAAAAAGAAGGTAAAAAACGCAGTGGTCGTATTGTTTTGCGTGATGTGGGTATTGTCATGGGTGACTTTGAAGAACCTTCTTAGTCGTCTTATAGTGAGCCGTGATAGGTTTTTCTTATTGAGGAATAGGCATCCACAGCATTCAAGCACTACCCTTTCATTTTGGTTTATCTCTAATTTTATTGGGTTTTTAGCTTGGAAATTTCAAAGGAAAATAAAGAGTTTTATTCTTTCTTGAAAGTTGGCATAATATTCTATATAACCTGTTTTAAACGAGGCTTTTAAAACCGAAGATATGAACGACGACAGTTCGAGATCGAGCTTGCAGACTGCGAGCTCCTCTACCCCTTCCCGTGAGAAACCTTTTGAATCATCAAAGAGTTCTTACACCGACCATCTCATTGATATTTTGGTTCGAGAACCAAGATGGAAAGCTGATCCCTCTTTTAATGACACTAGTCTTATACAAGACGTCCTTTGTGCAGTTTTAAAAAATATGGATAAGACTAAAAATCGCTTTGAACTGAGTGTTCTTCTTACTAATGATCTTGAGATTCAATCCCTTAATAAAGAGTACCGCCAGAAAGATACACCTACTAATATTCTTTCTTTTGAATCAGGCTACTTTTTAGAGAAACGGAAAAATGACCAAGTTCAAGAGATCATTCCTTTAGGAGATCTTGCTCTATCTTACGAGACCCTTAAAAAAGAAGCTGATTCCCAACATAAAACCTTTCAAGACCATTTGACTCACTTATTGATTCATGGTTTGCTCCACCTGTTTGGATTTAATCATGAAAATGACAAAGAGGCTGAAGAAATGGAGCATCTTGAAATTTCTATTTTAGATAAATATTTCCACATCAATAATCCCTACATTGCAAAAGGTTGAACGCAAAAAAGCATGGAACAGACACATTTATTTTCACGCCTCATGGATTTTTTCAAAAAGAAAGACGATGGCAATGTGCGTGAGACCATTTCCGAACTTATCGCAGATGATGAATCCGAGGACAAACCTTCTTTAAATGATGAAGAGCGAGAGCTATTTTCAAATATTCTGCATTTGCAGGAAATGACTGTTGAGGATGTTATGGTGCCGAGGGCAGATATGGTAGCTCTTTCTATTGATGCAAGCTTCGAAGAGGCACTTGAGCTGATGCAAACAAAGAATTACTCGAGATTTCCTGTATATGCTGAGAAAATGGATGATATTAGAGGGTTTGTTCATATTAAAGATCTTGCCAACATACGATCTGCAAAGGATTTTGACTGTCGCAAATTAATTTGCCGTGTTCTTTTTGTTCCAACGTCTATGCCTGTCATTGATTTGCTTAGTAAAATGCGCCAAGAGCAAATCCCTCTTGCTATTGTGGTAGACGAATATGGTGGCACTGATGGTGTTGTAACGGCTTGGGATATTTTACGAGAAATTTTGGGAGATATGCATGAAGCAGAACATGAAGATATGGCCGCTAAATTTCTTAAAGAGGAAGGAGGGGCTTACCTAGCTGATGCGAGGTATCCCGTAGAGGCCCTTGAAGTTGAACTTGGTGTGACCCTTATTGATGAGGATGCTGAGGAAGAAGTGGATACTTTGGGTGGTCTTGTGCTTTATCTTGCGGGACGTGTTCCAGATCGTAAAGAAGTTATTGAGCATCCAGC
>DOCA01000036.1 GCA_003503995.1 Holosporales bacterium | reverse complement strand
CAGTTTCAACAGCTTCTACTTGTGTAGACTATGCTAAGAGTGCTTACAACTACTTCTGGGGTTCATAAGATCCCTTAAAGAAAATATAAAAAGGCCCTGTTAACGCAGGGCCTTTTTTTATGGAATTTGAAAACTTGTATAGGTAAAATGGGTGGGGCTGCTGCTTTATGTTCTAAGCAGCGGCACCTTCCACATTAGAATCGCTTGTCAAATTTGATATAGCTGTTTGTTGTGTTGCCGAAAAGCCCAAAGCCAACCCAATGAACTGACCGTTTTGTATGTGGGCAACAGAGCCATCAACACTACCAATATTGGGGATATTCACTTTAACAGGAGCACCAAGCTTAAAGCCATTGACGTAAGTCAATCTAGCACCAGAGGCACTGATATCTAGAAGTGTTGTATTCATTGAGTTCCCCTCACAGGTCGCAGAACAAGGTAGGTTTATAAGAGTTCTTTTATCTTTACGTTGATCAATGTTTTTAGCTACCCCTACAATTTCTTCTAAGGTTGTTTGTAAGACGGCAAACTGCTCTGTCACATTATTAGAGGCTTCAGAAATTTCAAGAGTATTAGTTTTGCTAGATTTTGCTTCGTTGTTCATCTCTTCAGCGCGTGTTTTTGCTAGATCTGATTCCGTTGAAACAATTTCAATATTAGAGGCAATATCGGCCGTTGCAGCGTTTTGTTCTTCAACGGCTCCTGAAATAACCGTTGCAATTTCATTCATTTCATTCACCGTTCCGCCGACAGAATTAAAGAGATCAGCAGTTTCATTGATGGTTCCTTGAATAACAGTCACTTGATTTGTGATCTCTTCCGTTGCTTTTTCTGTTTGGTTCGCTAGGTTTTTCACCTCAGATGCCACAACGGCGAATCCTTTACCCGCCTCGCCAGCTCTAGCTGCTTCAATTGTGGCATTAAGGGCCAAAAGATTCGTTTGAGAGGCGATTTTATTAATCATTTCAATGACATCACCGATAGTCGTCGCACAAGTCACAAGCTCATCAATTTTTTGTTGTGCCATTTGTGTTTTGTCAACCGCTTCTTCGGTAATGGTTGAAGACCTTGAAACTTGGTCACTGATTTCTTTAATAGCAGAGCTTAGTTCCTGCGAAGTATTCACAACAGAAGCAATTTTTTCTGAGTTTCCTTTTGCAGAATCTAGATTTTTTTGTGATTGTGATTCAACTTTTTCGATAGCACCTAAAACCTTACCTGCTGAGGTTCCTAGTTTTTCAGTCGTTCCTGAAATCTGAGAGGTTGCATAGTCAAAAGCATCTTCGATTGCATTTGTCATAGAAGAGATTTGTTCACGCATTTCACCTGTAGCATTTGCTTCGATGTAAGTTGATAACGCCAAATCCATATCTAGCATAGAAGCTTTGATCATGGATTTGATGGCTTTTTTAAGATCTTCTGGTTTTTTGCGGTGTTCATCAACAAAAGCATCTACAATGGCGCACATAGCAAAAGTATATCCACCAATATACCATTGAGGTTGAAGCTGGACTTTATAGTGAACATTACCAATATGTTTGACAGTGTTATAATACTGCTCTGAAAATTCTCCTGAAAAAAGAGTACGCCAATGATCTTTTTGTTTGCGTTTAACGGTGTCAAGATCACCATTAAATTTTTCAGCAAGCTGAGGGTATTGTGTGACATGGTCATAAAACCCCCCTAAAACGGCGTCGAAATTCTTTTCAAGGACTGGAACATTATCTCGCAGAGCGTCTTTTGTTTCCGGATCAATTTTTAAAAAATCTAGTCTTTTATCGAGTTCATTGCTCATTTGTTTTATATCTCTTGCTAAATTCCATATAATATCGATCATAATGAGTAAATAGTTAATAAAAGGTTACTGCACGCTTACTATTTTGAGATAATGAGTCTTTTATCAAATGCTGACAAACATGCTAAAAAGGATTTTTTTGGAAAATTACCCTAAATGAAGGGAAAAAGAGGTGCGTTGGAGAGGTTTTTTTGCAATAGCCCCAACCAATTCACGCCCATCTAAACTCCATATGGAGGACTTAAAAGTTAAAGGGAATTCAAGGGCTTTTTCAACAATGAGGCCTGATTCAGAAAGAACACGGTGCATCAGTTGAGCGTCGAAAAACATAAAGGGTTTGTCGTGCATTTGTGCCATTTGTTTGGAAGTTGTGACCTCAGGGTTGACAAAATACTTCAAGTTTTTAACGTACCCTGGGTAACGCCTGTTCAATAAAAGTCTTTGTTTATAAAGGGGAATAAAGGTTTCAAAGCGTTTTACATAAGGCGTAACTGCTACGATAAAAACACGACCGCCTGGTTTTAGGATGCGAAAGACTTCCTTAAGAGTGTGGGTGGTTTCCGTTGGTGTAAAAAAGTGAATCACACGGTTCAGGAGAACTGCGTCGAAACTGTTATCTTCAAACGCTTCAAAGGACTCTGGAAAGGGACCGTGAAAGAGCTTTAAGGCTTTATTATCAGAAAGGCAGGGCTTTTCTTTGAAGCGTTTTGCGATAATAGCCAAATGGTGCATATCCGTATCCGTTGCCACAAAGTCATGGATGCCTCGTTTCAGGGCTTTGAGTGTGATCAGTCCAAAGGTTGCATCGAGCTGTAGAACTCTTTTTTTCCCTTCTGAGGCATACCTTATAAATTCTTTTGTGATGCTATTGATATCAGTATTAGCAGAGCCTCGTTTGTTAAGACTCTGATAAGATCCATCTTTTTGAGGCGTGGGGAGCTCTAGCTTTTCCTTTTTTGCAAGAGCAAGGGCTGTTTCTAGGGAAACATAACCAGCCTTTAAAGGCGAGAGCGTCCCAAGAAACAATCCAAGGCATAAAAAAAGGAAGAGTTTGTTCATAAATTAGACTAACATTTTAACGGGCTTTTGGATGTAGCTCTTAAAGGCTTTCAAAAAAGTTGCCCCAATGGCACCATCAACAACACGGTGATCAACGGAAAGAGTACAAGACATTACCGTCGCTGCTTCAAGAGCGCCAGAATCATTAACAATAGCGCGTTTTTCACCAGCGCCAATGGCAAGAATACAACCTTGCGGAGGATTGATCACGGCTGAAAATTCTTTGATGCCAAACATGCCAAGGTTAGAAACAGATACCGTTCCTCCTTGGAATTCTTCGGGGCGCAATTTGCCATCACGAGCCCGTTTTGCAAGATCCTTCATTTCAGCAGAAATAAGGCTGAGAGGTTTTTGGTCCGCTTGTTTAATGATCGGTGTCACAAGCCCACCTTCAATAGCGACGGCAACAGAGACATCAACGCTTTGATAGATTTTGACATGGTCATCAGCCCAAGAGGCATTCGCCTCTGGAACGTCTCGCATAGCACAGGCAATAGCCTTGATCACAAAGTCATTGACAGAAATGCGCTCTGTTTTCTCAAAATTTTCATTGAGATCTTGGCGTGCTGCAAGCAAGGCATCGATTTGGCACTCAACGGTGAGGTAAAAGTGGGGGACCGTTTGCTTAGATTGGCTCAGGCGTTTTGCAATTACCTTGCGCATGTTGTTGACTTTAAGTTTTTCATAGGCTGGGAAAAGATCGTCAGCAGCCATAATTTCGCCTTGAGGAACCCGTTGAGGGGCTTTTTGCGGCTGAGCTTTAGGAGCAGGAGCGCTGCCAGAAGCCATAGCTGTTTCGACGTCGGCTTTTACAACACGGCCCCGTGGTCCTGAGCCAGCAAGTGTGCTGACATCAAGGTTATTTTGAGCAGCAATGCGTTTGGCCAGAGGGCTGGCAAAGGCTTTCCCTGAAGCAGTTGATTGTTGCACGGGCGCAACGACCTCTAGTTTTGGGACGGGTGCTGGAGCAGGAGCAGCACTTGCTTTTGGTTTAGGCTCTTCTTTTTGAGGTGCAGATTCAGCGGTTGCTTTTGGCGTTGCAACAGAGCTTTCAACACTTTTAGATCCCATACCTTCAAGGGCTGAAGCCTTTTCTCCTTCTTCAAGAAGGGCCGCAATCAAGGTGTTTACAGCCACATCGTCTGTTCCTTCAGGAACAAAAATTTTCCCGATAGTGCCTTCTTCCACAGACTCAACTTCCATGGTGGCTTTATCTGTCTCAATTTCCGCAAGAATATCGCCGATTTCGACGCTATCGCCTTCTTTTTTGTGCCATTTAACAAGGTTCCCCTCGGTCATCGTAGGAGAGAGAGCGGGCATAAGTATTTGTATTGGCATTTTTATTGTATCCTATTATCCAGAAGGTTCTTTAAAATTTTTGCTTCAAAGGTGTCATTCTGAGGGTTCTTAAATAATATATCAAATTAGTATAGTTTTTTTATGCCTTATAGCAAACCTCTTTTGCGGCTTTAACAATATGGTCAATTTGAGGAATGGCAAGGTCCTCTAAGTTTTTCGCATAGGGCATAGGCACATCTTCACTTGTCACGCGGGTGATGGGTGCATCCAAGTAATCAAAAGCCTCTTCCATAGCTATGGCTGAAAGCTCGGAGCCAACGCCCGCAAAGGGCCAACCTTCTTCAACGCTTACTAAGCGGTTGGTCTTTTTTAAAGATTGAACAATAGTGGCTCTATCAAGAGGGCGAATGGTGCGAAGATCAATGACTTCTGCGTTAATGCCTTGTTTTGCAAGTTCGTCAGCAGCCTTAAGGGCTTTGCCAACCATCAAAGAAAAAGCCGTAATCGTGACATCTGTTCCGTCGCGAACAATGGCGGCTTTGCCGATGGGCACAATGTGATCGTCTCCTTCAGGGATCTCAAATGACTCTCCATATAGAAGTTCATTTTCAAGGAAAATGACAGGGTTTGGATCGCGAATGGCTGCTTTTAAGAGACCTTTGGCATCAGCAGCACTATAAGGAGCAATAACTTTTAATCCTGGACAGTGAGCATACCAGCTCGCAAAGCATTGAGAGTGTTGAGCGCCAACACGGGCAGCCGCGCCATTTGGGCCGCGAAACACGATGGGGCATCCCATTTGTCCACCAGACATATAAAGGGTCTTGGCTGCACTATTGATAATGTGATCAATGGCTTGCATAGCAAAGTTAAAAGTCATAAATTCCACAATGGGTTTAAGGCCTGCATAAGCCGCCCCAACGCCAATTCCTGCAAAACCATATTCGGTGATGGGAGTGTCAATGATACGCTTGCTGCCAAACTCATCCAGCAAACCTTGACTTACTTTATAAGCTCCATTGTATTCAGCAACTTCTTCTCCCATAAGGAAAACGTCTTTATCGGTGCGCATTTCTTCTGCCATTGCATCTCGAAGTGCTTCACGTACGGTTGTTGTAGCCATGTTAACTCTCTATTCTTTTCTTTACCAATTGATATCGTTGCTGTCTTGAGACGCTGGGGACGGAGCAGCTGGAGCCTTAGTAGAAGAGGAGGCCGAGGGCGCTGTACTTCTGCTTCGGGTTTCGGCTTCTGTTTCGATGAGAATGTCCGTATAAAGCTCTGCCGCATCGGGAAGGGGACTCTTAAGAGAAAAGTCTGCCGCCTCTTTACAAATTTCGCGGGTTTCTTTATCGATCGTCTTTAGGTCTTCGGCCTTAATACCATGCTCTGATTCAAGGAGCGCTTTGATAGCCTCAATGGGATCCCGTTGCGTTTTCATACCATCCACTTCGTCTTTGGTGCGGTAAGTCGCAGGGTCAGACATAGAGTGCCCACGATAACGATAAGTATTCATTTCAAGCAAAATAGGTCCTTTGCCAGAGCGCACGTGATCGGCGGCCATTTTTCCTGCTGCTTTCACGGCAAGAATGTCCATGCCATCCACTTTATGTCCCGTAATACCAAAGGCCTCACCGCGTTTTGAGAGGTCTCCGCCAGCCGCATGACGGTTGACAGAGGTGCCCATGGCATAGCCATTGTTTTCAAGAATAAAGATTACAGGAAGCTTCCAAAGAGATGCCATATTAAAGGCCTCATAAACTTGGCCTTGGTTTGCGGAGCCATCTCCGAAATAGGTTGCGCAGAGGCCACCATCTTCGCGATATTTATGGGCAAAGGCAAGACCTGCCCCCAGAGGAATTTGAGCGCCAACAATGCCATGACCACCATAGAAGTTTTTCTCGGCAGAAAACATATGCATTGAGCCGCCTTTACCTTTAGAGTAACCACCACTTCGGCCCGTTAGTTCAGCCATAACACCGTTTGGATCCATACCACAGGCCAACATGTGACCATGATCGCGGTACGCTGTGATAACACTGTCTTTATCAGACAAAACAGATTGCATGCCAACAACAACGGCTTCTTGGCCAATATATAGGTGACAGAAACCAGCAATTTCGCCCGTTCCATAAAGTTGTCCCGCCCGTTCTTCAAAACGACGAATCAGCAACATGTCGCGGTAATACTGCATCAATTCTTTTTTTGTGGCTTTTTGGTGT
>DOCA01000103.1 GCA_003503995.1 Holosporales bacterium | reverse complement strand
AAAAAAATATACGCCTTTATAGCACTCAGGAATTTGTTTTTGCCTTAAGTACTTTGCTTGTTGTGATTTTGATTTGTTGCTTTGCTTCATTAGGTCTTAAGAAAAAGATCAATTCACGTCTTGGGTAATTTGGTAAAGGGTGTTTTCGTAAGCTTTTGTTAGACCCGTAATGAAAGCTTCGAGGGAATGACTTTTAATAGGAGCCTTGGATGTAAAGGCTTTTTGCCAGATAACGTCTCGCCCTTTAACCTCAAGCAGTTTTGCAGATAACTCTATCTCTGCATACATTTTGTCTTTTAGAACAACCACATCAAATTTTTGAATATCTGTTTCCAAAACAACAGCATGGTTAAAGGAATCTTCCTCAAAACCAACAGCCTTAAATTTCTTAGAGAGTATCAGTGCTTGGATGAGGTGGCGCTGGACCATAACGGGGAGGTGCTCTTGCCATTCAATACCTGCTATATGATCCACAAGCGCAATGTTCCCTCTTAAATCTCGTATGCGAAACCGCTCGGAGTCCAGCATGTTTGTCGCTGTTGGCCTTGTAATTGCAACGGTTTGGAGGGTATTATTATGATCTCGAAGCGGGGAGGATATCATGGCAGGCTCAAGCCAAATACGTTTAGGAGGCTCACCCGTGTCTGGTAAAAGAGAAACGCAGGCGCTTAAGAGAATAAGGGGGAGGAGAACCAATAGCTTGGGAAAAGAGATCATTGTACTTTATATCCTTGATTAGAATTCTTTTTCAAAAAAGAAGCGGGGCTTTTTTCAAATTCTTTGCTCAGTTTATCAAAGTGATCCGATGTCCTTTGTAAACTCTGGGACATTTTTGTAAAGGCTGGTAGGCCTGTGCTGGTAAAAGTTGATAAAGCTTCCTCATTGTCTGTTATGGCACGATTAAAAGAGGCAGAAGCATTTTTAAAATCCTTCAGACTTGATCTAAAATCTGTAACAAAATCAGCAAGGGAGCTTGTGCCTTTAGATAAATCGTCTGTGATATGCGCAAGATTGCTGAGAGCCTTTTGTGATTCTATGATCATTTTATCGTCAAAGAACTTTCTTAATTGTGTCGCAACACCAGAAATATCTTCTAAAATTTTGGGAGCGTTAGAAAAGAGGGCCTCCAAATTGGAGGGTCTTGATTGAATGACAGGGTGTTTGCGTTTTCCCTTTGCCGTTAAAATAGGGCTTTCTTGTGTGCTGCCTTTTATTTGCACAAACGTATAACCTGTAAGTCCTTGAGCCTCGATTGTAGCGATACTATTTTCACGGATGATATCAGGGCGGTCAATGTTCACAAGGACTTTTACATTTTGAACATTGTTTTTATAAACCCTAATTTTTTTTACTTTTCCAACGGGGATACCTTGATACAGGACATCTGTATTTTCCCGTAATCCTGTGACGGCCCCTTCAAAAAAGATATAGTAGAGGTGGTGAGATTTACCAATCTCCATTTTTGAAAACCATAAAACAAAGAGTGTTCCAGCTGTGAGGAGGGCCAGAACAAAAATACCGACAATAAAACTATTGGGACGCGTTTCCATTTTTATGTTTCCGTCTTAAGTTTCAGCGATTGCTCCAAGCATAGCTTGGCTGCGAGCTCCCGCAAAGTATTCTTGTATCCAAGGGTGAGGGTTCTTACGGACTTCATCCAATGTTCCTGTAATCATTTTCTTATCTATGATAACACCAATATGGTCACAAATAGACAAAGAACCTAAGTCATGTGTGATCATCACAACAGTTAATCCTAAATTTTTCTTTAATTTTAAGATAAGTTGATCAAATTTTTCAGCAGAAATAGGATCGAGGCCAGAGGTGGGCTCATCCAGAAAGATGAGATCAGCATCTAAAGCTAATGCCCTCGCAAAGGCAGCTCGTTTGATCATCCCTCCAGAGAGTTCTTCTGGAAGCTTGGGAGCCGCAACATCTGGGAGACCAACGATTTTCATTTTGTAATAGGCAAGGTCGTGGGCGCATTCGGGAGAAATGCCTCCTTGCTCAATCATTGGTACGCAAATATTTTGTAAAACGTTTAGAGAGCTAAATAAGGCCCCGCTTTGAAACAGTATCCCCATGCGTTTTTTATGTTCGAAAGAACGGGTGACAATATCACTATCAATACCAAAAAGATCTATGGTCCCACCTTGGTGGGGCCTGAGGCCCAGTATGGCATTCAACAGGACTGTTTTACCACTTCCTGACCCTCCGACAATGCCAAAAATCTCTCCTTGTTTAACGACCATATTAAGGGCCTTATGGATTACATTCCCACCAATATTTGTATGGAGGTCCTTAATATCAATGATGTTTGTCATTTCCTTACCTCCTGCCTCAAATCTTTAAAATAGAAAAAACAACGGAGAAAAAGGCATTGAGGACGATCACCATAAAAATAGATCTAACAACAGATCTTGTGGTGCGCCGTCCAACGCTTTCAGCGCCTCCTGAAACTTGTAATCCTTCATAGCAGCCAATTAAGGCAATGGCAAAAGCAAAAACGGGTGCCTTAAAAATGCCTACCCAGAACGTTGAGGGTTGAAAGGAAGATTGAAGTTGTGAAATGAACTGTGAAAAGGAGAGATCAATTAACTGCATGGACATGAGTGCTCCTCCAGAAAGGGCGACGAGGTCGCAAAAAACAGTTAAAAGAGGCATGACAATCATGAGTGCCAGAACACGCGGTACAACTAAGAGTTGCATAGGTTCAAGGCCAAGAACCTTCATAGCATCTAATTCTTGATTAAGCTTCATAAAACCAATTTGAGCCGTAAAAGCGCTCCCAGAACGCCCTGCCACCACAATAGCTGTTAATAAAGTTCCAAGTTCACGTAACACAGAAATAGCTAATAAGTTAACGGTAAAAATCTCAGCTCCAAAACGCTCTAGTTGGCTAACACCTTGATAAACAAGAACAACACCGATAAGTAAGGCAACAAGTCCAATAATGGGTATGGCCTTGACCCCTGTTTGATCAAGGTATTTTATGAAAGATTTTACCCTAAAAGAAGACGGATATCGTACGCAGGAACCAATGGCAAGAATAACCTCTCCAAGAAAAGCAATAATGCGATGAAATTTACCCATGGCGGTAAGGGCTCCTTTACCGAGGAGCTCGATGGGAGATATTTGTTTTTTTTCTAGGGAGAGGATAATAGCTTCAGGGATATCAAAATTTTTGAGTTCTTTTATGAATGTTAAATCATCAGGCGAACAATTAATTAAAGAGATCTTTTTTTGATTTTTTTCAAGAGAGCGCCATAAATAAGCTAAT
The DNA here is from genome assembly GCA_003503995.1 of Holosporales bacterium. Lineage (GTDB taxonomy): Bacteria > Pseudomonadota > Alphaproteobacteria > Caedimonadales > UBA9215 > UBA9215. The sequence continues at coordinate 3,618 of DOCA01000103.1, read as the reverse complement.
TGCCAGGCTCCAAAGGTATCTAGGGAAAGAAGACCTTTGAAATCAAGGGTAACTTTTTTATGTTTTATGATGATTGTTTCTATTTGTGCCTTTAAAGAGGCCCAATGCATAACCTCAAAGGCCCCCTCAAAGAAAATTGAGGCCGTATCAGGAGTGGTTTCATCAAGGGTAATCTTAGGGGCTGTGCTCATTTTTCTTATTCTTAAAAAGCTCTTCCTAAGAATAAGTATAGTAAAGAAAGAAGGCTCTGTAAAACAGAGCCTTCCTTAGAGTTCTTTTTATAGAGCTTTGAGCCATTAAGAAGATAGAATGGAAACGTCTCTTAATTGTGCGTCATCAAATCGTTCAAGGTTGTGGTGCTCAATGTGTTTTTGGACTTTTTTAATGTAAGTATGATGTAACTCTGAGTAATAATATAAACCATCCATCATTCGTACACCACATAGGTCTTTGTCTTGCGAGCGCAAGTTATAGCGTATTGTGCGCATTTCTTTATAGGCGGGGTTGGCATTTAGGTTTCTCATATAAGCTTTTACGCTAATGACTAGGGATTCGTAAGCTTTTACACCAGAAGGAAGGGTAACACCGTGTGTGGCATTTTTGATACGGGCTGCATAAGAGCGGCCCCAACCTGTTTCTTCAGCTGCTTGAGCCAAAGCCATAGAAACAGGGATTTCATCTACACGTATTAGAAGCTCTTCCAGTTTGTCATAGCTAAAGTTTTTTAAACGGTATTTCTCGGCTAGATTTTTAAGCCACTCTTTTTGAGATTCAAGGAGATTGCCTTGATTTTCAACAATTTCTTTTAAAGAGATGAGCATGGCGCGTTCTTGTGCAATTTCATTATTAGCTTCAAGAATGAGGGGTAAAATAGCTTGCAAGAACAATTCTTTTGTTTCAGCAATGGTAAGATTTCTTGCAAAGTCATTGGGAAGTGTTGCCAGATAAATGGCAGGAACGGCAATGTTGGATGTTATTTGATCTGTTGCTAAGGAATAGTCATGTTGATCAAAAAGGGCTGTGAGTTCTTTTGTGGTTTGAACCTCAACAAAAGTTTTTGGTTGGGTTGTTGGAACGGCGGCCTTTAAGGTAGAAACGCCAAAAATAGGCGTCTTAATATAGTTTTTAGCAACCATAATATATAAAGCAGCAATAAGCAAAAGGGCTCCGGCAATAATGGCGCGGCTTACACAAAAATTAATTTTTTTCAAAAGAGTAGACTGTTTCATCATTTTTAAATTCCTATACACATACTAAATTAAAGGGCTTTAACTTCTTGAACTTCAGGTACATAGTGGCGCAACATGTTTTCAACGCCATTTTTTAGCGTCACACTTGAACTGGGGCAGCCCGAACACGCACCATGCATTTTTAAATAGACAATCCCATCTGTAAAATGCTCAAAAGTAATATCACCGCCATCTTGTGCAACGGCTGGTCGAATGCGTGCTTCAATAAGTTCTTTAATTTCTTTAATAATTTCTGAGGACTCTTCTTCCTCTTGGGTTTCATCATTTTTATCTTGGCGAACAATGACCGTATCGTTTTCCATGAAATATTCCATGATCGAGCCTAAAACTTGAGGCTTTAAAAGATCCCAGTCTTGTTCAAGTGTTTTTGTAACCGAAATAAAATCCTGCCCAAAAAAGACTTCGCTAACACCAGCCACATGAAAAAGAGCTTCGGCTAATGGAGAACGCCAAGCACCTTCAGTGGAGGTGATGGTTAAAGTTCCTTGCTCCATAACAATACGCCCAGGGCTGTATTTTAAGGTTAAAGGGTTTGGCGTTTCTTCGGTTTGGATAAACATTTCTGTCCTTAAAAAAGAGAAGATAAAATTGATATTAAAGATTTAGAAAATATGGTCAACTCTTAATTTTTAAAGAGAAAACAAATACTTGAATATCAATATTACATAAACACTTCTATTGCTTATATAATATTTATATCTTAATAATCAAGGTTTTTTAGAGGCTGATTTAATTCAATTTTAAATTAAATTCATATCCACACTAAGTCTGCGAGGATAAAAAGAGGGATCAAAATCAGAATTGACCAGATCATATAACCAAAAAAACTTGGCATCGCGATGCGATTTTGTTCGGCGATGGCCTTCACCATGAAGTTAGGCGCATTTCCAATGTAGGTCAGAGCTCCCATGAAAACAGAACCACAGGAGATCGCAATAAGAGTATGGGAAAGGGGTCCCATCAGGTCCGTTGGATTGCCGCCGGCAAGGTTAAAAAAGACTAGGTAGGTTGGTGCATTATCTAAGAAGGCAGAGAGCCCACCCGTAAACCAATAATATAGGTTATTGTGAAAGCCATCGCCAGTATTAACCAATTTGACCAGATTCACAAAAGCCCCTTGTTCACCTGCTTTTAAAATGGCAATCACAGGGGTTGCTGTAACAAAGATAGCCGCAAAAACCTTGAAAACCTCCATGAAAGGCCCCCAGGTAAAGTGATTTTCTGAGCGGACGCGTTTATTTCCATACTGAAGGGAAATATAGGTTAAAAGCAGTAGAATAATATCTCTTGCGACATTTGGATAGGATAGGAAAACATCTCCTATATAAAACCCTTCTTTGCTTTTTAGGATACCGGACAAAATAATAACGGCAATGGCACATAAAAGTAGAAGCAAATTTCGGCGTCCCCCAAGGCGGACAATGAAGCGATCGTCTTCTTCTTTATTTTTAAAAACATCACTGTCTATGCCTTCTTTTTTGAAAGCATGTTTATCAAAAAAATAAAAGATGACAAGCAAGGGAATGGTAACTGTTAAAAAAGGACCGAATAGGTGAGTGGTTGGCCAAAAGAAATCAATACCGTTTAAAAATCCAAGGAATAAGGGAGGGTCGCCAACAGCCGTTAAAGAACCACCAATATTACAAACGAGGAAAATAAAAAAGATAACGAGATGTCGTTTGTTAGGGCGATGTTCGTTTACATGTAGAAAAGGGCGAATAAATAGCATAGCGGCGCCAGTGGTTCCGATCCAGCTGGAGACAAAAGTGGTTATTGCTAGAAAAGTTGTATTAAAATAGGGGTTTGGCTTGGTAATGATATCAATTTTAATACCTCCACAAATGACATAAAGAGATAAAATAAAGATAATAAAAGGAATAAATTCATGGAGATAAGTTAGCAAAACTTCATGTAATGCTGCACCTGGGCCAAATTGATAAGAGATCATGCCAAGGGTTATTAAGGTCCACCCAGCAGCTATTTTTCCAAAATGATGGTGCCAAAATTGTCCTGCAATGATTGGCATCAAAGCAAGAGAAAGTAAAATACCGGCAAAGGGTATGGCCCACCAAAAACTTAAGATTGTGCCATCTAAACTAGACGCATTGGCTTCTAGGCTTGAAAAAAGAGTCAGAATAAAGAGAATTGAGTATTTAATCATTAAAATAAGTCTTTCAAAAGTCCGCCTACGGCATTGCCAATAGCTTCAATCTCTTTTTGAGGTTGTGTTGATTTTTCCTGAGACTCATTAGGTTTTTGTTGAGAGGAGGAGTCTTTTTTGCCCCCAAATCCTAAAACACCTTTAATAATATCTTCGGCCCCGCCTTTCCCCTTTGATAAGTTGTCTAAGACGTCGGTTAAAACATTA
>DOCA01000020.1 GCA_003503995.1 Holosporales bacterium | reverse complement strand
ACACAACTTTCGGTCATAGCTCGAGTATGATCCAGTAGAGGTCGATGAACCATCTGACACTCCCACAAAAAAAGATACGCTCAACTGGCCTGTTGCCATTCTATTTCTTATTTCCCTTCTATTTTCTGCGTTTTTAGCCCTTAAAATCTATCAATACAAGCCACCAGAACGCCCCTTAGCTAAAGAAGGCGGCTCTCCGAAGGGCATTGGTGGGTGGCTTATTTTACTTTCAGTAGGTGTTTTACTTTCTCCTATTTTGAATATAGGACACTTATTAGAAACGCTGCCTAATACACTCTCTTATAATAATTGGTTAGCTATTTTGGACACGACTCTGTCGTCCTTCAATTCTGTTACAGCTCCCTTTATCATTTTTTCCCTTATGATAGATACAATGATTTTCATTTTTTCGGTGTTGTGTGTCTTTCTTTTCTTTATGAAAAAAAGGATCTTTCCTTACTTATATATAAGCTTATATTTAGCCTCTTCCTTCTTCCTCCTGGTGGATCATTGGGTCATAAAACACTTTTCCTTAGACGATCTTTTCGACTCACAACCATCCTATATTACGAAGAGTGCTCTTGGCATCGTGATTTGGAGTCTTTATTTGTTAAAATCAAAGCGAGTGAAGGCTACTTTTATCCATTAAAGGTGGCCAAATCTTCTATAGCCCGTGGGAAAAATATTTTTTTATGTTCGATATAAAAAAAATTCTTGACTAAGCGTAAAAAAACAAATATATTGTCTTGGTAAGGCATTGAGCTTATAGATATTTTTGTTATCTAGCCCCTGAGCCTTAAAGAGTTTTGGTCAAAAACATGTCTTACAAAAAGACCTTTTGACCCCACCTGTTACGTTGATATATGCGACGTAAATAGTGTGAGCGTATTTTCTTCCTGTTTATACCTCACACGCCTCCCTGTAAAGTGAACCCAAGGGCTTGTCCCTTGGGTATTTTTATATCAAAAATCATAAAAAAATTTCTTTTAGCGTAGTTACACTTAAGAACGGCCAAAAAGACGTTCTATATCTTTCTTCTTAAGCTGAACATAAGTTGGGCGACCATGATTGCATTGGCCCGAATAGGGTGTTGCCTCCATTTGACGCAATAACTCATTCATTTCTTGAAGGGACAAACGGCGTCCTGCTCGGATGCTACCGTGACACGCCATGGTGCCAAGGATCTCGTCTATGGTTTCTTTAAGCTTTGAGCTAGAGCCCATTTCATCAAGATCATCAATAATATCAAAGATAAGGGCTTTAATGTCCCCCTGCCCCAAAAGAGCCGGAATTTCCCGCACAACAATGGCGTTACCTCCAAAACTCTCAATGACCAAGCCAAGCGCTTCAAGGTCCTGTGAGAGCTCGAGAATCTTGTGATGTTGCTCTTCTTGGAGCTCAATAACTTCGGGAATGAGCAAGCCTTGGCGGCGAATACCTTTTTCAGCCATTTCAGCCTTTAAGCCTTCATAAACAAGGCGCTCATGGACAGCATGTTGATCAACAATCACTATGCCGTCTTGAGATTCAGCAATAACATAGGTCTCGTGAAGTTGAGCCCGTGCAAGCCCCAAGGGATACGCTGCGAAATCATCTTGCTCGGGCGCAGGAGATGGCATTTGATCAGCAGCAATGTCCTCATTAAACGCCTGCTTAAGGGCAAAGGAGACTCCTTCCGCCATTCCTCTTTCTGAGTTGTCTAAGGGAGCTTGAGCTGCAAAGGCAAAGTTTCGAGCACCAGCACTTGGATGGGAAGGGTAATGAGAGGGGGTGGAGCGATTCATAGTGGCGTTCGCAAATGTTTTAAGACCTTGGGAAAAACTTGCAGGCGATTTATCTTGCTCTTGCCCCTGACCTGAAGAAGTGGCGTGCAGCGTTAAGGTTGGTTGATGGTGAGTTGGTTCCACTTGAAAGGACGACAAAGCTTCATCAGCAACGGTGGTCGAGGCTCTGAATCCTGATTGCTTAAGGGCGTTTTTAAGGGCGCTTACAATAATGCTGCGTACTTTTCCAGGCTCTCTAAAACGCACTTCTGTTTTCGCAGGATGCACATTCATATCAACAGCTTCAGGTTTCAGCTCGAGGAACAAGCAAACCAAAGGGAAACGATCTCGTGCTAAATAATCAGCGTAGGCTACTTTAACGCCGTGGTTAAGAATTTTATCTTTAACAGGGCGCCCGTTTACGAAAAGAAATTGGTATTGGGCATTGGCTCTGTTTAAGGTTGGCAGGCCAGCAAAACCTGTTAGGCGAAAGTCTTCTTGCTCAAGATCAATAGCCACAGCATTCTCCGTAAAGTCCGCCCCCATAATTTCTCCGAGACGCTTTAGAGCAGCTCCCTCATCTTCAGGGGATTGGGCAGCACACTGTAGCAATGTTTTCTTCTCGTCTTTAAAAGTAAAAGCCACATAGGGATTAGCCATGGCAAGGCGTTTTAAGGCATCTAAAGTGTGGTTAATTTCCGTATGCGCCGCTTTTAGAAACTTTAAACGGGCAGGCGTTGCGAAGAAAAGATCGCTCACTTCAACCTTTGTGCCACAAGGATGGGAAGCGGGTTCAAGGTCTTTTTGAGCGCCACCTTCAATGGTTAAAGCCCAAGCATGTTCTTCGTTCAAATGCTTGGTACTAATTTTTAAACGTGCAACAGAGCCAATGGAAGGAAGAGCTTCCCCTCGAAAACCAAGGGTTTTGATATCAAACAAATTCTCATCGGGAAGTTTTGACGTGGCATGGCGTTGCACACAAAGAGTTAAGTCTTCTTTTGTCATACCACAACCATTATCGGCAATAGCCATATAGCTTCTGCCACCATCACGAACGGATACCTCAATAGAGGTTGCTCCCGCATCAAGACTATTTTCCACCAATTCTTTAATGGCAGAGGCTGGACGCTCTAGCACTTCACCAGCAGCAATTTGATTAATTAAAGTGGGGGGCAATAAACGAACGGACATTTTACAAATACTCTTTCTTTATTGATAATAATCTTCAAAAAGCTTTCGGTCTAAGAGGCTTGTTTATCGGTTAAATAATGACGTGTTAAACGCTTACTCTCTTCAACCCCTGGCTGATCAAAGGCATCAAGCTTCAAAAGCTCGGCCGTTAAAATGGTTTCCAGCATAAAGTGTGCTAATAACTCACCCAAGACCGTTTCATCAAGGGCTTTAAATGCAACAGCACGGAGAGGGCGTTCAACCTTAATAAGAGAATCAATGGTAGCACGGGCTTCTGCATATAATAGATCGCCCATGGCTTGATCTTCAAGATAGGAAAGCTTGGCATCCGTATAGACATAAGCATTAGGCAACAGTCCCTTTTGCCTCGAATCCTCGACTAAAAACGTATAAGTTTTATCATTTGGGCCATCGTTATAGAGCTGAAGTTGAGAATGCTGGTCCACTGTTCCAAGGGCTGCAACAGGCGTTGACCCCTTACCTTGCTTGCCAAGACTCTCGGCCCAAAGCTGCGCATGCCATTGGGCAAAAGAGGCTAAGCGATCGATATAAGGCATCATCACAGCAATAGGCTTAGCATTCTCCATAGCTTGAAACGCAAAGAAAGATCCCTCAAGAGCTGGGTGTGTCATCTCATTATTGCTGGCACTCTCTTGAAACCCAGCTATATAGGATTGAGCGGCTTTATGAAGAGCTCTGATATTAATACCCCTCAAGGCTGCAGGCAAAAGACCCACATTGGAGAAAACAGAAAACCGCCCTCCAATACCTTTATGGTGGTCAAGGGGCGTGATGAGATACGTTTCAGCCAATTGCGTCAACGGTGAGTCTTTATTTTCCGTTAGGATTTCAAAATGCTTTTTCACGTCCATTCCCTTGATTTCAAGGGCTTTCATAATGCAAAGAGTTTGGCAAAGAGTCTCGGCCGTTGTACCTGACTTTGACACGGCAATGAAACAAGTTTTCTCGAGATCAAGGCTATTCAAGAGTTGCTCAACTGTATGAGAATCAACATTATTGAGGAAATGAACATGATGCTTTTGAGCGCCAAAGGGATTGTTTTTCAAATCACAAAGGGTCTTTGCGCCAAGGGATGATCCACCTGTTCCAAGAACCACAAAATGAGTGAAGTTTTCATGAAGAGCTTGGGTTTTTTCTTTTACCTGTGCCAACAAAGTCTCGTCCCCTAGAACATCAAAAAAAGCATAGGCTTTTTGAGTAAACTTTTCTTGAACAAGCCTTAAGGGCTCTTTTGGGAAAGTTGGTAAAGAAACATTATGGTATGAGAAAGTGAGATGGCTCATTTTGTTAGGTCCTTTTCTGGATTACCCACCACATAAAATGTTAATTTCTGTGGATCAAAAAAGTCTTTTATAAAGCTGTTCACATCATTCAATCGAATGGCATTAATCTTTCCTGAACGCTCATTAAGATAAGACGCAGGATAATCAATTTCTTGATAAGTAAGAAGCTGAGCGGCAATGGCACTGGTGGATGATAGACGCAAAACAAAAGAACCAATGGCTGCTTTTTTAGCATCTTTTAGCTCTTGCTCTGTGACACCAAAGGAGGCCAAGGTTGAAAACTCTTTTTTAATGCGCGTCAAAGCTTCACCAATTTTTGCATTCTCACTGCCAACAAATCCCCCAAGAGAGGCCGCTTCTTTCTTAATAGATAAAAAGCTCTGCACCACATAAGCCAGGCCATTTTTCTCTCGCACCTCTTGCATCAATCGGGACGTGAAATCAGAGCCAAAAATGGCACTAACCAAACTTAAGATCATATAGTTTTTATCATCGGTATTCAAACCAGGGTGATAGAAAAGGCTTACGCTTTGAGGAATGGTTTGTTGAGTTATAACGGTCTGACCAGAATAAGAGAGCGCTGGTTTTGCAAGCTGTTTCCCAGCGGATTCTGACGGAAGATCTGCAAACACAGAATCCACCAACTGGATCACTTCTTCTGTTGAAAGGTTAGCACAAATGGCAATCTTTAAATTAGAGCGTGCCAAGTGAGTTTTCAAAAAGGTCTTAATATCATCGGTAGAAATTTCTTTTAAGCTTTCAAGGGTACCGTCTCCAGAAAGCGCATAGGGATGGTCGCCATAAATCCCCTTTCGAGCAGAGTTCCCAAGAATATAATTTGGTTCTTTTAGCTTTGCTTTAAGGGATGATAGAGCCTGTTGGCGCAAAATTTCGAGGCGCTCTTTTGGCAAAAGTGCTTTGTAAAGAACATCCTTCAAAAGAGCAATGGCTTCCTTTTTTGTGCGCAGAGTCGTTTTAAAACCTCCTCTGAAATAATCAGCATCAGCACTAAAAGAAATCCCAATGCCGAGCTCTGCTAACTTATCAGAAAATGCATTGGCATCCAGCTTTCCAGCACCTTCTGTCATCAAAGCAGCAGACATCATAGCAAGGCCATTTTTTTCAGCCAGGTTATGAGCAGTACCCGCATTCTCAAAACTAAAGGCCATTGAAATAACAGGCACGGTTTTATCAGGAGCAAACCAAACTTTAATGCCTTTTGGTGTTGTGAGCTGATGAATCTCAAGAGCCTTTAAAGGAGAAAAGGTGCTTAGCAAAGCACTCACACAAAAAACACTAAAAAGAAGAGAGAAAGACAAGATTTTACGCATGTTTAATTCCTTTTTTTCGTGACTTTTTTGCAGCTTTTAAAGGGGATGTCTTTTTAATGGAGGGCTTTTTTGGAGGTGTTTTTTTCTTAAAATCCTTCAATGGCACATCTGCTTTCTTTTTTCCCTTATCTTCAACAATCTTTTCGGGCTCTTTCACCTCAGTATTTTTTTGAGGTGCTTTCGTAAGAGGTGACCCCTCTCCCGTTTCAGGTAGCAAATACCCTGTGACATAATACTTAGGATCCAAATAGGTTTTTAGAACCTCATTAACATCTTCAAGCTTAAGGGCCTTTGTTGCTTCTGGCCACGTTTCAATTTGTTCCAACGGGACGTGTTTAATAAGGGGAGCCACAAGATGGCTAGCTCCGCCCAATAAAGAGTCTTTCAAATAATCAAGGGTGGACAAAGACTGTGTTTTTAATCTTTCGAGCTGCTCCGCTGTAAAGCCCTTCTCAATAAAGTTCTTGATTTCTTCTTGGATGGCTTGCTTCAGAGCCTCGGGGGAGATACCAGGAGCACTTCGGGCTACGATGGTAATGGTTGTATTATCCAATTGATAGGGATCATAATCCAAGGAAAAAGATGTCGCAACTTTAAGCTCTTCAACAAGGCGACGATAAAGAAGACCCGTTGCGGAATTGCTCAGACCATAAATACCAAGATCAAGGGCGCCAGCTGGTATTGGGTTTTCAGGATCATAAGTCGGTGCCGGCATCATCAATACCACGGACGGTTGTGCAACACGCGCCGAAGTTTTTGTTATTTCAACCATACTTTCAAGGGCAGGTTCTTTAACCCTTTGACGACGTGCTTGCTTGGCAGGGGCTATACCCCCATAATACTTTTCACAAAGCTCTTTTGCTTTCGAGAGTGTAAGATCACCACTTAAAATAATAAAAGCA
>DOCA01000016.1 GCA_003503995.1 Holosporales bacterium | reverse complement strand
GGTTGATAATAGTCATAGTAGGAGACAAAATACTCAACGGCGTTAGTGGGGAAAAACTCTTTCATTTCTGCGTAAAGCTGTGCTGCAAGGGTTTTGTTGGGGGCTAAAATGAGAGTAGGGCGCCCAAGATTTTCGATGACTTTGGCCATGGTAAAGGTTTTACCCGATCCCGTTACACCAAGGAGCACTTGATTACGTTCTTTATTTTCGATCCCTTTTAAGAGATCTTGAATGGCTGCAGGTTGATCGCCAGCTGGCTGAAAATCTGAGTGCACTTTAAAGGGTTTAGCATCCATGAAAAACTCCACAACGAATAATTTGGCCTAAGTCTTTGTACCATTTAAGAGGAGAGAATCCAGCAGATATCATGATTTCTTTCACCTCATCGTGCTGTTCTTTACCAAACTCGAGAAAGATCTTACCGTGAGGAAGAAGGTGGTTGCCGAGTTGCTGACTTAACAGACGGTAAGCTTCAAGACCATCTTGAGAATTTCCATAAAGAGCTGTTTTAGGGTCAAAGCTTAATTCAGGTTCAAGAGTGGTCTCGTGGCTAGGGGGAATATAAGGAGGATTTGAAATGATGATATCAAAGTGCCCGTCAACTTTCTCGCACCAGTTGGAGTGGAGGAAATTCGCGCGGTCTTTAAGATTCAAGGTTATCGCATTGTCTGTTGCAACGCCCAGAGCTTCTTGCGAAAAATCAACGCCAATCCCAGTTGCCTTTTTATACTCACTTAAAAGCGTTAAAAGTAAGCAGCCCGTTCCCGTTCCAAGGTCGAGGATTTTATAAGGCTTTGATTGGTTGGGGAATTGCTCAAGAACAGCCTCAATAAGAGTTTCACTATCGGGGCGAGGATCAAGGGTATCTTTTGTCGTTTTAAAAGGAAGACTCCAGAATTCTTTTTCGCCCAGAATTTTTGAAACAGGTTCTCTTTTTAAGCGGCGTTCACAGTAGTTATCATAAAGGCTTTTCTCAGAGTCAGTTAAAGTGTAACTAGGGTTCAGCAGAATAAAACTTTTGTCTTCTTGAAGGGCATCTTCTAATAAAATGCGCGCATCAAGATCGGGGCTAGGGATAGCAGCTTTCTTAAAGGCCGTGGTCGCTGTCTTCAAAAATTCGTGAAGGCTCTGCATGGCATTTTTCTTTTCCTACCGAGATCCAAGGGCAGCGAGTTTATCAGCTTGATCTGCAGCAGTGAGAGCCTCAATCACTTCTATTAAGGCTTCGCCAGCCAGAATTTGGTCAAGTTTGTACAAGGTCAGATTTATGCGATGATCCGTGACGCGCCCTTGAGGGAAGTTATAGGTGCGAATGCGCTCAGAACGGTCCCCTGAACCGATTTGGCTTTGGCGATCTTTGGCGCGTTCCGTTTCTTTTTTCTGGCGTTCTAAATCATAAAGACGAGCACGTAAGACTTTCATGCCTTTAGCTTTGTTTTTATGCTGGGATTTTTCGTCTTGTTGCGAGACAACTAAGCCTGTTGGAATATGGGTAATACGAACAGCGCTATCTGTTGTGTTGACTGACTGCCCGCCAGGACCACTGGCGCGAAACACATCGATGCGAAGATCTTTGTCTTCAATTTGAATGTCAACTTCTTCAACTTCTGGGAGAACAGCAACGGTTGCAGCTGAGGTATGGATGCGCCCACTTGATTCCGTATCAGGGACGCGTTGCACGCGGTGAACACCAGATTCAAATTTCATTTTCGAGAACACGCCTTTTCCAGAGATGGTGGCACTTACTTCTTTAAGCCCACCAATGCCCGTACTATTCATATCAAGAATTTCAACTTTCCAGCCTTGGGTTTCCGCAAAGCGTTGGTACATGCGTAAAAGGTCTGCCGCAAATAAGGCGGCTTCGTCTCCGCCTGTTCCTGCACGAACTTCAAGAATAGCGTTACGTTGGTCATCTTCGTCTTTGGGTAAGAGAAGGACTTGCACCTGATGCTCGAGGTCTGGAATAAGTTTCTTAAGAGTCATGACTTCGTGTTCGGCCATTTCTTTCATCTCGGCATCGGCGCCAGCTTCTTTGAGCATTTCATTCGCACCGTCAAGCTCGGATTCTGCTGTTTTAAGAGCTTGGATAGCCTCAGCAACGGGTTCAAGTTCGGCGTATTCCTTAGAAAGACGCACGAACTCCTTAGAATCATCGACACCACCAGAGAGTGTTTTTGAAATCTCGGCATGTTGTTTAAGAACTTGAGTTAAGGTGTCTTTGAAACTGCTCACGCGCTTTTCTTTCTTAGGATGTTATGTCTTTTATATACGCGGCTAGCTTATCAAAAGCAACCAACTCTTCTGTGCCTTTGTCTAAAAGACGAACTTGGGCTTGGTTTTGAGCCAATTCATCATCTCCAATAATTAGGGCTGTGGAGGCATCTGCCTTTGTTGCTTTTTTAAGGCGCTTGCCGAGATTACCCCCATAAAAGGTTTCTGCCACAATATTTTGGGCACGTAAGAGGTTGGCAAGTTCAAAGCTCTTTGCTTCAGCAGTCTCCCCCATGGGGATAATAGCAACGGGGCGTGGCGCAGCAAAGTCACCGTCAAGCAACAAAGCTAAACGGTCAACACCTGCTGCCCATCCAACACCAGACACTTCAGGTCCGCCGAGATTTTTGACAAGGCCATCATAGCGCCCTCCAGCCAAAACTGTTCCTTGGGCGCCCAAGTCCGTTGAAACATATTCAAAAGCCGTGTGGCAGTAATAATCAAGGCCTCGCACCAAGTGAGGATTATGATGATACTGAATACCAAGGGTGTCGAGGGTTTTCAAAACTTGATCAAAAAAGGGTTGCGCTTCGATGGTGAGGGAGTTCCCATAAAGAGGGGCGTCTTTTAGGAGTTTTCGGTCTCCTTCATCCTTTGAATCAAGGATACGTAAAGGATTTTGTTCAAGACGTCGTTGGCTATCCTTCGATAAATCATTTTTATATCTTGTAAAATAAGCCACGAGTTTTTCACGATAGTTATCTCGGCTAGCGCCATCGCCCAAGCTGTTAAGTTCAAGACTCACCTGATTTCGTAGACCTAAACGGCTGAGAAAATTCTCTGCGATTTGAATAGCTTCGATGTCACCATGATAGGAATTAAGGCCAAAGATTTCGACACCCACTTGGGTAAATTGACGGTAACGTCCTTTTTGAGGGCGTTCAT